>DNPC01000749.1 GCA_003501565.1 Planctomycetaceae bacterium
CGACGCTCTGGCCGACGAGATGGCGGATGTGCTCTTTGTTCTCGTTTGCCTGGCGAACCAAACCGGTGTAGACCTAACCGCAGCCTGGCAAGCAAACATTGAAAAGAAAACGTCCCGCGATTCCGAGCGACACCGCAACAACCCGAAGCTATCATAATCCGAGACAACCGGCGATCGCGGAATGTGGTAGGACCTGCGGCCTGTCGCAATTCGATGTTGTCAGCTAGTCCCATCAGCCACCGCTCAGGATTTAACCGTTCCATCAAGCGGAATTGGAGAGCACACCAATGAGCCTGACCATCATGCGGCGCATCAAGTTCTGCGCCGGCCACCGTCTCTACAAACACGGTGGCAAATGCGAGCACTTCCACGGCCACAACTACGTCGCGGATTTCTTCGTGACCGGAGACGAAGTTGACTCGGTCGGGCGTGTGCTTGATTTTGCTGACTTAAAAGCCCGCACGAAGAGCTGGATCGACGAAAACTGGGACCACAGCTTCCTGGTTTACGAGGCCGACGAAAATGCAATCTCCGCATTAGAGGCCGTCCAACCCAGCCGTTTGTTTAAGATGCCCTACAATCCGACGGCTGAAAACATGGCCAGATATCTGCTCGAAGAAATGTGCCCCAAGGCCCTCGACGGCAGTGGTGCTAGAGCTGTCCGTGTAAGGATCTGGGAAACCGACGAATCCTATGCGGAAGCAAGCCTGGACTAACTGCATCGACCTAGCTCGATATTCTTTTTCGTCCACTGGGATCGCAGGGCTGTTTGCGCCGGTCGTTCATTCAATGTGAGAATCTGCGAAACCTTTCAGCGATCACAGCCTGTACAGCGCGTCCGATACGCAAACGAGCCAGTCGCAGTATCGTCTATCGCGCCCGTAACGAATCCTCTACGATATGGGCCGACTCGTTTCTTGCATTGCCCCAAGCGACTGGCGTCCTAAGAACGGCTCTGCAATCTAAGGCTTGAGGAAAACGACTGCGATGGAAGTGAAGCCGGGACAGACACGGATCGGATGGATTGGCACCGGTGTGATGGGTGCCAGCATGTGCGGGCATTTGATCAAAGCAGGATTCGCTACCACGGTCTATACCCGGACCCAACAAAAGGCCGCGCCGCTTTTAGACGCAGGTGCGACCTGGGCCGCGACTCCCAAAGCGGTTGCTGAAAATTCTGACATCGTGTTTTCGATTGTTGGATTTCCCCAAGACGTTCGCGAAGTGATCCTTGGCCCGGCAGGAGTTCTAGCCGGCGCGAATGCGGGCGACGTGATCGTTGACATGACCACCAGCCAGCCGTCATTGGCGGTTGAAATCTACGAAACTGCAAAAGCCAAGGGTGTGCATGCACTCGATGCACCGGTCTCAGGCGGGGACAAAGGAGCGCGGGAAGGCATCTTGTCCATCATGATCGGTGGCGACGCCGAAATCGTGACCAGTCTTGAGCCATGCTGGCAGGCGATGGGAAAGACGATTGTCCACCAAGGTCCCGCCGGCTGCGGGCAACATACCAAAATGGTCAACCAAACGCTGATCGCAAGTGGGATGATTGGCGTCTGTGAAGCTCTCGTTTACGGCTATCGAGCTGGCCTTGATCTAGAAACCGTGTTGCAGAGTGTTTCCTCAGGTGCAGCAGGCAGTTGGTCTCTGTCCAATCTCGCTCCACGAGTGATCCAGAACGATTTCGATCCCGGTTTTTTTGTCGAGCACTTTGTCAAAGATATGGGAATCGCGCTCCAGGAAGCCCGCAACATGGGACTATGCCTCCCAGGACTTGCGCTCGCGGAGCAGCTATACCAATCCGTCCAGGCCAAAGGCTGGAGCAAAAACGGAACCCAAGCCCTCACGCTGGCTCTTGCCGACATGAGCGGCTTTGCCTGGGTGGATCGAAAGTAGCGTAAATGCCAGCATGAGCCGCTGGGCATACCCGTTATCCAAAACATACACGCCATCTAGAGAAACTGACATTCACGTTAGATACGTCCAAACGAAAAAAGCTATTCAATGGTCGAACAATTAAATCCACGCGAGCGCATCTTGATGGGGCCTGGCCCCAGCACCGTACCAAGCCGAGTTCGAAACGCTTTGGCCGCCCCAACTCTAGGCCACTTGGACCCGCAGTACATCGCCTACATGGACGAGACCTGCCAATTAATTCGTGACGCCTATCAAACGGAGAATCCACTTACCTTCCCGGTATCTGGAACCGGAATGGCTGGCATGGAAACGGCTGTTGTCAACCTGATAGAACCCGGTGATGAAGCAATCGTCTGCATCAACGGTGTTTTCGGCGGCCGGATGAAGGACAACATGCAGCGAGCCGGCGCAACCGTACACACCGTCGAAATTCCCTGGGGCAAATCATTCACGACCGAACAGCTAACGGCTGCGGTACAAGAACATCCCAATGCAAAAGTTCTGGGCATCGTTCAAGCCGAAACGTCAACCGGTGCTCTCCAAGATTTGTCCGGCCTGGGCAAGCTGACTCATGACGCTGGCATGCTATTGCTAGTCGACGCGGTCACCTCGCTTGGCGGGCACGAGCTAAAAGTTGACGAGTGGGGCATCGACGCGATCTACTCTGGTACGCAAAAATGCTTGAGCTGCCCGCCCGGTTTGAGCCCTGTTTCGTTTTCAGCTCGCGCGATCGAAAAAATGGACGCTCGCCAAACTCCGGTGCAAAGCTGGTACTTGGACGTTTCGATGCTCAAGAACTACTACACCGGCGGTGGCGGTCGCGCTTATCACCACACAGCTCCA
Source organism: Planctomycetaceae bacterium (assembly GCA_003501565.1). GTDB lineage: Bacteria > Planctomycetota > Planctomycetia > Pirellulales > Pirellulaceae > Aureliella. Next base: position 2,764 of record DNPC01000749.1, read on the forward strand.
ATCAATATGGTTTACGCCCTGCGCGAGGCCCTCGCAATGGTCCTCGAAGAAGGCCTCGAGGCCCGCATCGAGCGTCATCGGCATTTGCACCTCCAGCTTCGCGAGGGACTTGAGAAGCTTGGACTGTGCTACGTTCCGGAAAACTCGCTATGCACACTCAACTGCGTCGCGTTCCCAGACAATGTCGATGATGCCGCCGTGCGTGGCAAGTTGCTGAACGATTACGACATTGAAATCGGTGGTGGACTTGGCGAATTCGCTGGCAAGGCCTGGCGGATCGGCCTAATGGGCTCTACCGCGACAGAGCGCAACGTCACCACTCTCTTGGCAGCGCTTAAGCAGTGTATGTAACACCGATCGTAGTGCACGTTACTTGCCGGTAATAACGCCACCCGTACCGTTTGCTCTACTTTGCAACGCTGGCTGGACCGTCGCCTTCGGCGGGCGGATACTTGCTGCGATTTTTCTCCATCTTGGCGGAAATCGCTGTGGCCAGGTCAATTTCTAGCGCGTCGGCAATCGCCAGTGCATAGCAAACCACGTCCGCCAGTTCCTCTTTGACTTCAGAAAGCTGATAACCCTCGCCCGCAACAACTTGTTCGGATGTCAGCCACTGAAAGTGTTCCATCAGCTCACCTGCCTCGATACTGAGTGCCATACTCAGGTTTTTGGCATTGTGATAACACTTCCAATTCCGTTCATCCACGAACTCGGCGACGACGTCCCGTAGATCCGCAACCGTCGTTTGTTTATCAGTCTTTTGGCTACCGGGCATTCGTTCGCTGCAGCTTTCTTAGTAAGTCAAAGACCCCATGCTCGCATTCCCAGTGGAAAATCCGAGTGTGGTAGCACGTCAACCGACGCACCTCAAACCACTAGGCTATCTCAAAGATTCCCTCGATTTCGACGGCAATCCCGGTCGGCAGGGCATTGGTTCCCAGTGCGCTCCGAGCTGAAATGCCAGCTTCGCTGCCAAAGATGTCAGCGAACAATTGACTACAACCATTGATCACTTTCGGTTGGTCGCCAAAGTCATCTGTACAGCGAACCAAACCCAGCAGTTTCACAACGCGTTTAACCCGGTCAAGGCTTCCTAGCGAATTTTGAAGCGTAGCCAGCATCGCTAGCCCGGTTTGTCTGGCCGCCTGAAATCCTGCTTCCGTGTCCAGGTCATCTCCCAAGCGCCCCGTCGTGAGTGTGCCATCGCTGTGCAGCGGACCATGCCCAGATAGATACGCCAGATTCCCCACCACGACCATCGGCTTGTAGAAACCAACGGGCTTCGGCGCTGGCGGCAATTCGATCCCAAGATTCCTCAAACGGTCTTCCGCAGACATACTTTTTTCGTCCCAACTAAATGAATGGCAAACCCAAGCCGAATCGCACAACGTTGCACTTGTGACGCGTGGATTTTGGAGAATTCTCTATGCAACCGGGCATTCACAGATTCACTGCAAATACACAAATGATGCAGTGACACGACCCGCGATTGAGCAGACAACATCCGAATTCTGCCATCGATTCTAGATTAGTCGCACTCGCGGGGGAGG
>DNPC01000763.1 GCA_003501565.1 Planctomycetaceae bacterium
GAACCAGGATTCTATGACAGATGAAGCGTCGACGGATTGCGACGACGCGGTACCCGACCGCGTTGGCATCCTGGCTGGATGGGGCAGTTTTCCTGTAGAACTGGCCGAACACTATCGAAGTCATGGCGCTCAGGTGCACGTTGTGGCAATAAAAGGCCATGCCGCCCCGGAGCTTGAGAATCTAAGCGATTCCTTGCGCTGGACCGGCGTTCTAAAGATCGGCGCGGGTCTGAAGTACTTTGAGTCAAAGTCGGTCCGGCACGTGGCGTTCGCTGGCAAGGTTTTCAAGGATCGAATTCTGTACCACGGGCGGGGATGGATCGAGCACATGCCAGATTTTACTTGCTATCGCCTGTTGGGTAGTTCATTTATTACCCGACGCACCGACGGACGTGACGACACAATCTTGAATGCAATCATGGAAGAGTATCGCCGCCGCGGTATCGAAGTTCTGCCGATCACAAAGACCGCGAAGCATTTGCTCGCATCGGAGGGTTGCTTGACTCAACGTCGAATCTCCCGCGCTCAACGACGTGATATCGATTTCGGTTGGCAGATTGCGCGGCAAATGGGAGGCCTGGATATTGGGCAAAGTATCACGGTAAAAGACCAAATTGTATTGGGCGTGGAGGCGATCGAGGGCACTGACGCGCTGGTGACACGCACCGCTACGATTTGTCCCCGAGGTGGATTCACTCTGGTGAAGGTCGCAAAACCGAATCAAGACATGCGTTTCGATGTTCCCACGATCGGTCCGCAGACTATCGAGCGGCTGGCCAGAGCGGGTGGCAGCGCGGTAGCAATTGAAGCTGGCAAAACGATTGTGGTGGAGCTCACTAAGACGGTAGAGCTAGCAAACAAACTTGGGATTTCGATCGTCGTTCAGCCCGCTGAGGCCAGCAAGTCAGAAATAGCCAGAGATGCAGCCGCTGCGACTCCCAAGGCGAGCTGCACAGACTTGATTGTGGCAAACCAGCGCCCGAGCTCCAGTAGGACGCAAGTTCAGTCAGCAAGTTCCAGGGCCGCATGAGTGACGTTGACTCGATTTGTGGCTGATCTGTATACGTTCAATTGGTGCGTTTGCACGCAGAAAATTAAGAAACAATTCGTTCCGTTTAGAACTTAGGAATAGAACATGCGTTTTCGTTTTACAAGCAATTGCGTATGGTTATGTGGCCTGTGTGTGTTGGCCATGCCGTTGGTGACTGGTTGCGGCGGCGGAGGAGATGAAGCTCCTACCGCAAGCACAAGCAATCCGCAAAGTAGTTCGCAAGCCGAACAGCCCAACGCACAAGCCGCTGCTCCACAAATTGAGATTGTTCAAAATGGAGCATCGCAGCCAGCTGCCGAAACCGTTGCAATTTTCCTGGATAGCTTGCGTCGTGGCAACGAAGAAGTTGCGAATGGAGCACTTACGAAGAAAGCGCGGGAAGAAGTTGCCAAGAGTAGCTGGGTGATGCAACCTCTCGGTACACCGGAAGGCCGATTTGAAATCGGTAGGGTAAGCTACACTGATCCGACCAAGGAAGTTGCATTGGTTGAGTGCTTGTGGCAAGAGCCAGCCGCGGAAGGCGAAACTGCCGTGGCCACCGATATCGTGTGTGAAGTCCGCCAAGAGCCCGGTGAAGGATGGCGAATTTCCGGTTTGGCGATTAGTATCCCAGACACCGAAGACGCCATCGTACTTGACTTTGAAGACTCGGCGGCGCTCAAGCAAACGCTGGACGCAGCCACTGGAACTCCAGCCACGCCAGCTGGTCAGCCCGCTCAAACACCCGGACAAGTTGCCGGCCAGTTGCCTACTCAGCAGTTGCCTACTCAGCAGTTGCCACCACCTGCCCAGTACGCTCCGCCTACCCAGCAGCCAGCAGCAGGTAACGTTCAAACGGCGCTTCCTCCATTGCCAGGCGGCCCAATCAAACGCTAAGTTGTCAGCGATCGAGTAACAGACGAAAAAGCACTACCAGGCCTGTCCAATTTTTTGGGCAGGCCTAACTGCATTTGTGGGCCGAAGCCGCACGGAGCCTTGAGGTGAACGCCAACGAAAATGAAACGATTGTCTGGCACCCGAGGCGGCATATTTCGCAGCTCGATGGTCTTCGCGGTTTAGCGATTCTGCTTGTAACCGTGTACCGCTTTGCCAAGGAGATTCCAGAGTCTGCCTTGCTCAGTCCGATCAAAGCAGTTTGTGGAGTTGGCGAACGCGGTGTAGATCTGTTCTTCGTGCTGAGCGGTTTTCTAATTACGGGCGTACTAATCGAATCGATCGGGCAGCCTAAAGCTTACCGGAATTTCTTGGCCCGACGGTCGCTTCGTATTTTTCCGCTCTACTTCATGGCTCTCGGTGGACTGTTGGCGATCTCAGCCTATTCGACCTTCTACCGAGGCGTCTTTGCGCAAGCGGAACGCAATCAAGTCTACCTGTGGAGCTACTTGACGAACATCAAGATGAGCTGGGAAGCGGAATGGTGCTTTGGTTCACTCGATCATTTTTGGTCATTGGCGGTTGAAGAGCATTACTACTTGTTTTGGCCGCTGGTCGTGCTGTGCCTGCCGCTTCGTCGGTTGCCAAGAGTTGTCGCGCTGTTGATAGCGATTTGTATCACCAGTCGATTTGCGTTCCTGATTTTCAGCGAGAACCG
>DNPC01000783.1 GCA_003501565.1 Planctomycetaceae bacterium
CCGTAGGTCGTTGTCTACCAAGCACTTCGGCGACCGGAATTTTTTGAAGATTCGTAAATGGCTATTCAAAGGCAGTCCGACGACGATCGCGGCCTCCCCCTGCGATAGGCCCCCACACGCTGGTGGTCAAAATTCATGTTCCCGGGGGGGCTAGGGTTTCGTTATTGACCCGAAACCCTCCCGAGAGCTACCTTCGCAAGTCAAGTTGCAATTTGCTCTGGCATGGACAGCCAGCAGAGGGCGACTTCCACCAGCAGAGCAACAACTACCAAGGATGGTAAGAATGCGCAAAAAGCGTTTGCAGCGTATGGATCGTCGAACCGCGTTAGGGCTATTTGCGCTCACTGTCCCACTGACTAGCGGCTGCGCGGCGCCATGGTTTCGCGGCTCCAGCCCGGAGGAAGTGGCGCGCAAGCGACGGGAGTCACTTCGCCAAGAACTAGAAGTCAAACCGCGGTTGCTATCTGAAATCGCTCAACCGCAACAGTTGACGATGCAAGCCGTTGAAAATGTAGGGCTGGTAACCCGTTTGGTTGGCCGTGGTGGCGCCGTTCGTCCAAGTCAGCCGAGGCGACGGATGATCGACCAGATGGATCGGAACGACGTCAAGAATCCAAACTCGGTTCTCGACGCCGAAGACACTGCCATGATCATTGCGGCCGTCGCGGTTCCGCCAGCCGTACGAAAGGGCGATACGCTGGACGTGCTTGTCAATTGTTCGCAGCACTGCGAAGCGACTGATCTAGCCAATGGTTGGTTGCTCCCGACCCCACTGAAAACGATGAGCAAATTGGGCGGCACGTTGCGGCAGGGCTTTAAGTCGGCCAGTGGCACCGGGCAGATCGTAACCGTTGCGCAAGTATCAGGCTCAGACGATCCAGCGGACAAACTGCGAGGCTCCATTATTGGCGGCGCCCAGTACCTCAAACAAAGAGATCTAGGGCTAGCGATCATCCCGGAATTTGCCGACGCGATCACACTGGCTAAAGCTCTGCCTGACGTCAACAAGCGTTTCACCGTCTTTGATGGGAGAGAACACGTCGGTGTAGCGACACCCGTCCAAGATGACTACGTGAAAATTGCATTGCCGAACCGATACCGCTTGGATCCCTACCACTTTATACATGTCGTGCTCAACGTGGCGTTCCCGCAGAAAAGTGAATCACCCGAAGACCGCGCGATCCGGCTCGAGATGCTGTCCGGGGAACTACACGATCCCGCGCGAGCTCAGCAAGTGTGTTGGCAACTGGAAGCGATCGGAGCAGAGGCAATCCCGGTTCTTCAGCAAGGCTTAGCCAGCGCTGATCCGAAGGTGCGGTTCTTTAGCGCTCATTCACTCGCGTATCTCGACGATAAAACCGCGATCGAACCCCTTGCTCAACTCTGCGTTGCCCAGCCCGCGTTTCGAGCGATGGCTCTGAACGCCCTTGCCACGACCGACCATTTCACCGCGGCGAAAGCGCTGCGTTCGCTGTTGCATAGTGCCGACGCCGAGTCACGCTACGGAGCGGTGCGAGCATTGCGCGAGCGTGACAGCCGAGATCCAATCGTTTCGGCTCAGCCGGTAGGCGATACTGGTTTTATTCTGGAGATTCCCAGCGAAAGTCCGCCTCTGATTGCGATCAGCCTCTCTCGCGTACCTGAGATCGTAATGTTCGGGTGCAATCCAGTGCTCAATATTCCCGATTTCGTCTACGTCAATCAGCACATGATCATCAAGCGGCAGGCTGATGGTAGTTGCGTCGTTTCGAACTTTGTGCCCGGAATGGAAGATCGGGTAGCCACAGCCAAGCCTGAGTTGCGAAGCCTGTTGGAGGCCATTTCGGAAGTGGGCGGTGCCTATGGCGACTGGGTATCCTTCATCCGGCAATCTTCGACCGACGCCTTGTTTGCTGAACCCGTTGCATACAATCCGGTTCCTGTTGCGGGGCGGACCTATGAACAAAAAGACGAAAGTGCAGTTTCTTCCGATGACGCGATGCTCGGAGAAGAGATTGTCACCGAAGTCACATCTGCGGCCGAACCCGATGAAGGAGATTCCGAAGAATCCTGGCTAAGCCTTCCGGACTGGTTCTAAACCGCTCACAAATCAGCACATGCCGAACTACGGCATTTGATTCAAAGTACATCGACTCATCGTGATGTTACCCCAACTCTGTCCAACAATCGCAGCGCATGTTAGTAGCACTTGAATTAGCTGGATTCAAAAGCTTTGCTGATCGCACTCGGTTTGATTTTCCCGATGGAATTACCGTCGTCGTCGGGCCCAACGGATCCGGGAAGTCTAACGTTGTTGATGCGATTAAGTGGGTGCTTGGTGCGCAAAGCGCAAAAGCGCTCCGCGGTAAGGACATGATCGATGTCATCTTCAAGGGCTCGAGTGATAGCGGCCGAAAGCCCTGCAACAGCGCTGAAGCGACGTTGGTGTTCGACAACTCCGAGAAACTTTTGCCCTTGGACACCGAAGAAGTCCAGGTTACTCGGCGGGTTTATCGAAGTGGCGAAGGCGAATACCAGATCAATGGCTCAGCCTGCCGATTGAAAGATATCAAGAACTTGTTCCGAGGCACGGGAGTCGGTGTCGACGCTTACAGCCTGATTGAGCAAGGAAAAGTTGACCGGATGCTCCAGGCGTCTCCCAAAGACCGCCGGGTTATCTTTGAAGAAGCTGCTGGCATCAGTCGGTTTAATGCCAAGAAAGCTGAGGCGGCGCGGCGACTGGCAAGAGTCGATCAAAATCTCACTCGCCTGAAGGATATCGTTGACGAAGTTTACACAAGACTGAATCGTCTCAAGAATCAAGCCTCCAAAGCCCAGCGATATCGCGAGATGTCCGATCGCATGCACCAATTGCGACTGCGTCTCGGCTGGACACAGTATTCGCAGCTAGCGGAGCAAGTTGAGTCGCATCAGGCTCAATTGGCTGAGATTCAATCCGAGATTGACAGCTACGACTCCGAGTTAGCCGAGGCCAAGACGGCGGCTGAACAATCAGAAATGGATTTGCATGCCGTTGCATCCAAATGCCAGGACGTCGAAGCACGACTCCAAGAGCGATTGCAGCAGATAGCTGTCCAGGCCAACCAGCAAGCCGCGCTGCGAAGTCGAATTGAAGATCTGGGCGAGGAGCAACAGCGATACTGGAAACGGCTGGCCAGCCTTCGCCAACGCACTCAGACGCTCGAAACTGAGTATTTGGAGATCGAAGAACATGCTGCGCTGGCTGAGCTGGAATATGAAGAAGCCAAGCAACAAGCGGCTACAAAAACGCAACACGCTGATCTGTTGCGAAACACAATCAAGGAAGAAGCCGGGACGCAAGAACGACTACGGGAAGATCAGGTAGACCTGCTCAAGATCGTTAGCGACAAGACTTCCGCTGTCGGGCAACAGCAGAATCTACTTGCCCAGTCCATCCGGCAAATTGAAGCAGCCAATACGCGCTGTGAAGAGTTGCTCGCCGCAGAAGATAAGGCCCGCTCAACTGCCAAGCGGGCTGCTGCAAAGCTGAACGTGATTCACGACGAAAACACGAAAGCGTCGGAGCTGCTCTCCCGCGCCGGTGAGGAACTTGACGGATATCACGCGGCACTTAAACGGCATGCTGAAGAAGCCGCTGGATTGCAGGGGCGGCTTGAAGGTGCAGGCCAACGCCTTGAAATTTTACAAGAGCTACAGCGGCATCTGGACGGTGTAGACGCGGGCGCACGCCATGTTTTGGAACTTGCTCGCGATTCGAACAATCCGCTGTACCGGTCTGTGAAAGGCTTGGTCGCAGAATTGCTTTCCGCGGACATGAATCTGGCTCCGCTGATTGACACCGCACTCGGGCAACGTGCCAACGCACTGGTTCTGGATGATGGAGGGCTATTCCAAGAGATCAAGACGGGAAAACTCACTGTCCCCGGCCGGTTGAGTCTGCTGCGGTTAGATCGCTTGCCAAACCGACGTTATGGTGAAAAGGTGCAGTTGGACGGCGTTGGTGGTGTACTTGGTCGAGCTGACCGACTTGTTAAAGCCCAGGCTGAGATGGAGCCACTAGTTCGCTACTTGCTTGGAACGACTTGGCTGGTCGAATCGTTGGATGTGGCACTTGAGCTTCAGCATTTTCGAGGTGCGAATCTTCGTTTCGTGACCAAGAGTTGCGAACTGGTTGATGCGGATGGAATGCTCACAATCGGGCAGCAAGAGTCGTCGACCGGTCTCGTATCACGTAAGAGCGAGATTGCTGAGTCGCAGCAAGAAATCGAAGACTGCAAGTTACGGCATCAGAAATGCCAAGGAGAAATTGCCCTCGCTCAAACGCGAATCGACACCCTACAACCCAAGGTTCGCCAGCTAGAAACCAACGCGAAGCGGCTGGACAAAGAGCTCGCGCGTCAACAGGCAAGTGCCCAAAACGCAATTGCACGCCTCGACGAACTTGAAGCAGCCCACAATGAGGCGCGATCAGAGCTCGAGATATTGACGAAACGGAAGGCTGAGCTCGAACCCAATATTGAGCAACTTGCCAGCGAAGTCGACTCGGGACAGAAACGACTTAGCGAGATTGAACAACAGCTTCAGCAATGCGAAACGAAGGTTCGTCAATCGCGTGAACAGCTAGATGTCGCCGGAGCTGAAGAGACAACCGCCAAAGTTGCATTCGCACGGGCTGAGCAAAAAGTAGAGTCGGCAAGGGGCGCGTTGGAACAAGCGACTCGAGCGCGACGCGAAAGACGGCTGGCAATCGATGAAACCCAACAGGAACTTGATCGCATAGCTAATAAAGTTCGAGCGGCAGAGCTTGAAATTCTCACAATTACTAGCCAGCAGAGCGAAGATTATCTGCACGCTGAAAAAGAGGAGGCTGCGCTCGACAAGCTTGCCGTGGAAGCCGGTGAGCTCCGGACAGCTCGCTCACAAGCCGCCAAACATTTGGATTCCATGAATCGCAAGATGGACAAATTGGCAGCGGCACGCCAGACAGCAGAGAGCAACCTGCAACGAGATCAAAGCTCAGCCGAAGAACTGGTTAAGCGGTTCACCGAAGACTATCAAATCGATTACGAAGCTCTGTCCGAGGCGGAACTAATCGCCGACGACGAAGAGAGAGTGGAACTTGATACGGAAGCTTCGCAGCTGAGACAAGATATTGCATCGGTAGGCGAGATTAATATGTCTGCCCTCGCTGAACTCGACGAACTGCAGCAACGATATGACCATCTGAACGGTCAATACGAAGACCTTGTAGCAGCCAAAGAATCGCTGCAGCGCATTATCCACAAGATTAATGCCGATTCGAGAAAGATGTTCCTCGAGACCCTTGAGATCATCCGTACCAACTTCCAGAAGCTCTACCGCAAGTCGTTTGGTGGTGGTTCTGCAGATATCGTACTTGAAGAAGGGGAAGATGTTCTGGAGTGCGGAATCGATATCGTCGCCACACCTCCGGGTAAAACGGCACTTTCGAATTCACTGCTCAGTGGTGGTGAAAAGGCCCTGACAGCAGTCGCTTTGCTACTGGCAATTTTCCAGTACCGCCCCAGCCCGTTCTGCGTTCTTGACGAAGTTGACGCTCCATTTGACGAAGCGAATATCGGGCGATTCGTCAGCGTTCTTACAGAGTTCCTGGATTGGACGAAGTTCATCATCGTTACCCACTCCAAGAAAACAATGACCGCGTCTACTACGCTGTACGGTGTTACGATGCAGGAATCTGGTGTTTCGAAGCAGGTTGCTGTTAGGTTCGAAGACGTTAACGACAAAGGTGAAATCGTCTCCGACACCAAGAAAGCGGCGTAATTGGTCTGCCGAAATCTAAATCTGCCGCGGTGAGCTTTAACGCGCGGGAGGTCGGTCTTCCGCTAGCTAAATTGCTTCCGCCACTCTTCGATTTCACACGCCAGCCGATAAAGGTCGGTTCGTTCGTGTGTACAGGATGCATCCCAATGCAATTGCAGCGAAGAGTGGATAGAAATGCAGGCCTATCCTCCAATACGTGAACTGGGTGTCAAGAAGATAGCAGTCGAGTTTTGGCATCAGTACTGCAATCGCGCAGATCGCGGTCAATAGGTTTCTATGGTTGTAGCCATTGCTGTTTGAGTCGACCAGGAGCAAAGCAGCCAGCGGAAGCCAGAGTACTGTCAAATAGTGCGACCAAGTAATAACACCGCAGCAAATAGTTGCGATCAGGACCAGGCAATAAGAAATCAAGGGACGCTGGCGACTGCAGACGCTAAAGAGGTAGGCCGTGGCGAGAGCCAAAACGGCAACCGTTGGGCCAATCCAAGCCCAGTTCTCGGTGGCTTCGGGATGGATCCGAAGCAGCATCGACCACAGATTTTGGAACGAAAAGTTGCACCATTTCGTCGCGTTTGTTGCCAGTGTCGGCACACCGTTGATTACAAAATCAAACCAGGTTCCTAGGCCGGGCGTGGCAAGGCAAAGAACGGAAGTTGCCGCCATTGCTGTTAGGCGGCCCAGTGCGTCGCGCCAGCTTGAAAGGCCGCGAAAGAAAATCCAAGGTGCCGCAAAAACGGGATAGATCTTAAGTGCGGACGCAAGCGTAATCACGGCGCAAGCCAAATTGTGGCGTTGCTTGGATCCCGCCAAAAACGCGCCGTAGAGTAAGCACGCAACTACAAGTTGCACTTGTGAGTAGTAGATCAGCATTTGAAAGCTGATCGAATTGACGAAAATTCCGACTAGCATCAGCCATCGAAAGTCATCCCAAGAAAGTCGAACAATTCGTCGGATAAGCTCGAGGCACGCGATGGCGACGACAACTTGAATCAGCAGCCAAGTCCAGTAGGCGAGCTGAATTGGGAGCACGCTCAAGGTGCCGAAGAGCATCAATAAGAGCGGCGGATGGGCTGCGTAAGGAATCGTTGGGTCGTAAGTTAGATTGCTTTCGGCCATCAGCGGTTCAAGCTTGGTGCGGTATGCGCTTTCACCGGCCATGTAGAGTGATCCACCGACATAATAATGTGAGAAGTCGTTGTGGATCGCGACAGAGTCAATGGCGGGAAACAGGCGAATGAGTCCAAGTGCAATGATGACTATTGCAGCAAGTTGAAGCAGCCGTTGATTTGCCAAAACGGAATCTTCGATCGGTAAGGCACCTGATCCGTCGTGAATTGCTCGAGCGTCTTGGGCGGGCATGTTCGTTTGGCGTCCCATTTGTCGCAGTTTCTATTCTTCCGGCAGCCTAAGGGTGTTGTGCTTTACCGTGCAGGACGTTGTTCTTTTGGCAGTGAAAGCCTACCACACTGCGAAGGTATAGTCTGCGGGAAGACTGGAATTTGTTCTCGTCCATTACAACCGGAATAACCGTCAGGGTCGTTTTCGCTTGTTGCTTCGCCGTCCAAATTTAGGCCCGAAGTAGCTTGAGCGAAAAGCCGCAACGTTTGCCTGGTGGATACTTTCGCACGCCAATAGGCGTCTGAGACGCAAGTGGCGGCCTGCTGCCGCTGTTGTTCGCTACGAAGTTGTTCAGTGAACACTTGATCACCAATTGGCTCGTCGCCTAAGAAACGCAATCCAACTTTCGCCTAGGAATACCGCCGGTGTCATTGTCTTCGAATAATTCGCTCAGTGATTCGGAAGATCGTACGAAGTCGACACAATCGCCCGAAGGAGTGCGCAACTACGAAGATGCACTGCGTGAAGTTGAAGGAGCTCGAGAGGCGATTGACACCGCGACGCACGAACCAGCAGCTGGGCAAGTGCCTTCCAACGCCAAGAACAGCCTAGGTGCAATGGCAGACGCGGGCGCTCTTCTGGACTTGCTGGACAGCGAAGTCAAAGAGATGGCCGATTTGGGGCAGGTGGAGGCAGTATCCTCCGTCGATCAGGCCAATGCACCTCGATCGCGTAAGCATGTACTGCAGAAATTGTCTGTTCTGGTACCGCTGTACAACGAAAGATGGACGATCGAGCGTACGCTCCAGCGCGTACTGGATGCAAACTACTCGGGACTAAGCCTTGAGATCATCGTGGTTGATGATGGATCAACCGATGGTAGCTATGAACATGTGCAAGAGATCGTAGGCGGCGAACCCAAAATCCGGCTCTTTCGACATGAGAAGAACCGAGGTAAAGGCGCTGCAATTAGGACGGCTATCGAACACGTTTCCGGCGACGTGGTTGTAATACAAGATGCTGATCTTGAGTACGATCCGGCAGACATCGCAGGACTGCTTGAGCCAATCCTCTCGGGGGATGCTGATGCGGTCTTCGGATCACGGTTTTCAAGTCCACGACGGCGCGTTTTGTTGTTCTGGAATTCGTTGGGTAACAAGCTGCTCACAATGGCGTGTAACGCCCTGAATAATCTCAATCTAACGGACATGGAGACCTGCTACAAAGTTGTCCGAGCTGACATTTTGCAGCAACTCCGGCTTTCCGCCAACAGCTTTACATTCGAGCCTGAGTTGACGACTCGTCTGGCTCAGTGGGGCGCGCGCATCTACGAAGTACCCATCAGCTATCGCGGCCGCGCGAAGCAGGATGGGAAAAAGACGCGATTAGTCGACGGAATCAAAGCGGGCTTGCAACTGCTCAAGAATCGGTTCTTTGATACGCGTTTCACTCGCCACGATGGCATGTACATTCTGCGATCCGTCGAATGTGCGAAAAGCTACAACCGTTGGATAGTGAATCGCGTCGGAAAGTTCATGGGCCGCCGCGTTGCGGAAGCAGGCTCCGGGATAGGAAATCTTAGCCAGTTACTGTCGCAACGTGAGCATCTGTTTTTGGTCGACCATGACTCGATGTACGTTGCCGCACTTGAAGACCGTTTTCAAGATCGCGGTAACGTCAAAGTGCACCAATGCGACCTGACAGATCCTGGATTTGAAGAACAGTGGATGGATGAAAGGCTCGATACAGTGTTCTGCTCCAATGTGCTGGAACACCTTGGCCCGCACCGCGCGATTCTGAAGTCGTTCTACCGTTCCATCGCTCCGGGCGGTAACTGCATTATTATCGTGCCAGCAGAACCGGCACTTTATAACGGTGTCGATAAGTCTTTGGGGCACCACCGTCGGTATCGACTGGGAGAACTTTTCAATCTAATGCAAGAGGCTGGCTTCGACGTTGTGCATTCGGAGCAGGTGTGCAAGTTGGGAGCCTTGGCCTGGTGGGTCAATGGAAAACTTGGACGTACGCGACTGACCCCACGACAAATGCGACTCTTCGATTTGTTGTGGCCGATTATGAATTGGGCGGACCGGTTCCTGCCTTGGCGGGGAATGTCACTGATCATGGTCGGCCAACGCCCCAAGTGCTGATTAGTAATGGTCGCTCTGACGAGCTGTTTGCGAAAGCGTCCATAGACCACTGTTCATTAAGCGGTGGCCATGACTGCATCTATTCGTAGCCTGGCAACTGTCGTGATTGTGTTTTTGTACGTCTAGTCCAGGTACAAATCTTCGGCAATTCAGCGTGGCCGGACGAGGGCTTGAAGTCTGGCACCTTTGGCGCGGAGCTGGTTTGGCCACTTCTTGTTAGGGGGCATGGTCGCCCATAGGCGGTAATTTTTTTACCCGCCTTCACTTCTTTT
>DNPC01000149.1 GCA_003501565.1 Planctomycetaceae bacterium
GCGTTCGGAACTAGGGCCGTTGATGGGTTGTCCGTCCATCGTAATTTGCCCACTGTCCGGTGACTCCAGTCCCGCCAGCAACTTGGTGAAGGTGGTCTTGCCGCTACCGGAAAACCCAACAACTGCCAAAAACTCGCCTTCGCGAATGTTCAGATTAATGTTGGTCAGAACTTCGTTGCGGGTCGCACCGGAGCCAAACGCCTTGGATACGCCACGCATCGAAAGCAGGGGTTCCGGTGGCGGTTCAAACGGCTGCAGTTCTGCGGGCTGTGCCCGAGTAACATCGATGATGCTCATGTAATGCACGACTCCTAATGCACGACTCTGATGCACTGCACCAGGTCGAATCGTTGGTGCGGGCGAGCTTACGCTGCTGCGTTTCCAAAGCTGACCATGTTCCGCAGGCAAATCATCACGCGATCCAGTGCCAGTCCTATCAAACCGATTACTAAGACACTAAAGGCAATTCTTGCGTAGGTCATACTGCTGCCGTTTTGAAACTCGTCCCATACGAATTTCCCTAGGCCGGGGTTTTGCGCGAGCATGTCTGCAGCGATTAGGACCATCCAGCCGACACCCAAGCTGATTCGTAGACCGGCGAACATCAGTGGCAGGCTTGCCGGCAAAATGATTTTGAATAGCCGTTGCGACCAAGATAGCTGCAGGACTTCGGCGACGTTGAGGTAGTCCTTGTCTACACTCGCCACGCCCAAAGTTGTGTTGACCAGTGTTGGCCACAATGAGCACAGCGAGACCGTGATCGCGGAAATCAAAAACGCTTTGACTTGTTCTGTTGGGATGTTCAGCAGATCGTCCAGAAATATCGCCTCAGAGCTCACACCCGAATAAGCCCAGACGATTACCAGAAATGCCAGTGGCAGCCAGGCAAGTGGGCTTACCGGTTTGAACACCTGGATGAATGGGTTTAATGCAGCGTTGCACCAGGGGCTCATGCCGCACAAGATACCTAGCGGGACTGCTATCAGCGTAGCGACCATAAAACCGAAGAAGACGGTTTTCAGACTCGTGTAAATCTGCTCAACAAACGTCGGTGCACTAGTGGCTTTGAAGTTGGCTGCGACCACCGCTTGCTTACGGTAACTGAGGGCGAGCGCTTCGTAGTTGGACTTTTGCGCTGGCGACTTCGCTTCGGCAGCCAGTAAATCTGCCTTCTTGGCCTTGGCCATCGAAAGCACCGCTTCTTGGAGTTTCTCTTGCTGCTTGGCCGCACGGGCTGCTTTCGATTCCCGGTGCATCTCAAATAGCTCTGCACCCGCCGCCCAAGTTGCGGAAGGACTCGGTAGTTCAAGGCTGTCGGTCTTGATCACGTTCGACGCGACGCTCCAGCCGCCAAGGAAAATGAACACCGCCAAGATGGGAACCAACAAGAACTTTGCGATTCCCGCCATCTGTTCTTTGGGGTCTTCTCCAAAGCACAATCTGACGAAAGGTTCGAGCACGGGCAGTCCCGCAACATTACAGAACTTGATTAAGTTAGCGCGCCAGTTCATTGCGTAGTTGTTTCTTCAAGCGAGTTAGGAAGGGTGTTCCACAAGCAGGGCACGAACGTGAGCGGCGGAGTTTCACCGCCCCCATACGCTCGCCTGCTGCCGCAAGCTAGTCTTTGTTGCCAATCTTGAAGCTGTTGATGTAGCCGATTGGATCACGCGCGTCATATTTGTTGCCATCGATGAAGTCGGTGGTCGGCTCGCGATAACCGTCGTAGCTGGCTGCTGGCAGTTCGCCTGGCGCGAGTAGTCCTTCAGCGACTAGCATCTCTGCCGCTTCGCGGTAGATATCGGGTTTGTAGATTTCCTTGGCCGTTTCGGCATACCAATCAGCCGTTTTCGACTCCGTGATCTGGCCCCAGCGTCGCATTTGGGTCAGGAACCAAATGCAATCAGAATAGTGCGGGTAGCTGGCGTAGTATTTGAAGAACACGTTGAAGTCAGGCATTGGACGCACGTCAGACTTCTGAAAGACGAAGGTGCCGGTCATGCTGTTGTCGATAACGTCTTCATCCGCTCCAACGTAATCCTTACCGCTCAAGATTTTGGCAGCTTCCTGGCGATTAACCAGCGTTCCCGAATCGTCCGTTTCATCCAGCCATTTGCCAGCTCGGATCAGGGCCTTGATTACAGCTAAGTGAGTCTGGGGATTCTGTTCGTTCCAATCAGCGGTTACTCCGAAAACTTTTTCGGGGTTGTTTTTCCAAATGTCGTAGTTGGTCGTCACAGGTACGCCAATTCCCGATACGACCGCTTTTTGATTCCAAGGTTCACCGACACAGTAGCCCAGGATTGTTCCCGCTTCCAAAGTGGCGGGCATATTTGGCGGAGGTGTTACCGATAGGATGACGTCGGCGTCTGTAGTGCCTGCGATATCGGTTGGTGTGTACATTCCTGGATGGATACCTGAAGCAGCCAGCCAGTAGCGAATCTCATAGTTATGGGTGCTGACGGGAAACACCATACCCATATTGAAATCCCGACCCTCCTGTTTGTACTCATCAACGATCGGTTTTAATGAATCGGCCGAGATCGGGTGTTGTGGCTTGTCCGTCTTGAGTGCAGGGTCGTTTTCCTGCATTTGAGCCCATATTTCGTTGCTGACCGTTATGCCATTGCCGTTATAGTCCAGCGAGTAGGCGGTGATGATATGAGCCGGAGTGCCGAAACCGATGGTGGCACCAATCGGCTGTCCAGCCAGCATGTGTGCGCCATCGAGCTGGCCGTCAATGACTCGATCCAGCAGAACCTTCCAATTGGCTTGAGACTCGAGTTTGACGTTGAGCCCTTCGTCTTCAAAGAAGCCCTTTTCCTTGGCGATGACCAGCGGAGCACAGTCGGTTAGTTTGATGAAACCGAATGTTAGGTTGGCTTTTTCAACGTCCAGTAGCTTTTTGGCGACATCCGTTTCAGCGATCTCAATCTCGCTGAGGTCTATTTTGTCAGCAGCACTTTCCAGGTCTTCTAAAGTAATTTCGGATCCACCACAGCCGATGATCAGTGAGGCGAAGAGACAAAAGGGGAGTAACCAAAGACGCACGACTGGCCAACCTCAGAATTGCGAGAAGAGAAAAGAACGAACGCAATGTGCAATGCAAGCGTCGTGCCGTCTTGCCACGTCGATAGATGCCTTACGGCCCTAACGGGGGCCCTCGTTGCGTTGCAGCGCCTTTGGGAGCAGTTTCTTGCCGTAGCGTCCTTCGTAAATCGTACATTTTTGTCAGATTCGGCAAATTCGTAACGAAGAAGTGCCTATTTCTCAGCTCTGCTGCCTACTTCTTGGGCAGACTGGAGATGCGAGTTTTCTGACTTTGCCGGAAATTCCTCACCGAAAACTCTTATGAAATCGATGTCAAGGAATACTCGATAACGATGATTACTGAAGCAAAGCCTCAGGCGGGGGATTGCATGCAATAGTCTCAACTCCACGGATGGAGCCCCTCTCATGAAATATCTGCTGCGTCACGCGTTGGCCAGCGGTCTGGCCGTCTTGGCGGTTAGTCCTGTTCTCGCTCAACAAACCTATTCGATAAGCGATACGCCCGCCGCCGAAATCGATCTTGGAACCAGCATCGTCGACGATTCGTCGCCTGCCAGCCCTTCGGACCGCGTGAGCCAAGGTGTCGATGCGATTCCGCACGCTGACCTGAACTATGTCGCCTCCCCTGCTCCGCTGGCGCCCGCGCCCGCAGCACCGGCGCCAGCATATTGCCCTGCTCCCAGCAAGGATAAAGCGGAGGAATTGGCAGCGGCGATGAAGGGTGCTTACAAGGGGCTGTTCTATCTGAACAACTTTGCGTACCTGAATTCACCTTTATACGATGGTCCGTATTTCCCAGGTGACAGTTTCAAGCAGCTGGGAGACAAGCGACTTGATCTAGGTGGCGAGTTTCGTTCTCGCTACCACAATGAGAACAACATGCGCGGCCTGGGGTTGACCGGCCGCGATGATCAATTCTGGTTGACGCGGTTACGGTTATTTGCCAACTATCGAATTACTGACAACATTCGTTTCTACGGTGAATATCTGTACGCAGATTCCGCCGGGGAGACGTTTGGTCCAGGAATGGGGCAGCGGCCAATCGAAGAGAACCGCGGCGAAGCCCAGAACCTTTTCTTGGATTTCAAACTACTCGACTCACTCAACGCTCGGGTTGGTCGTCAAGAGCTGTTGCTGGGTGCACAACGCCTTGTATCGCCACTGGACTGGGCAAATACGCGGCGTACGTTCGATGGCTATCGCTTGACGCATTCAACTGAATCCAATGTCGTAGACATCTTCTATACCAACCCCGTAAACCGTTCCTTTGCTACGGCTGGAACCAACGAATGGGATAGCTCTGACAATCTCCAGCACTTTTACGGGATCTACAACAGCATCAAAGGCCTCGACATCGGCGCTTTGGAGGCTTACTACATAGCGTACGACAACGACAATACGAACTTTTCATTCCATACCTTGGGATCGCGACTTGCCGGTTCGACCGATTCGTTTCTATACGAATTTGAAGGTGGCGTGCAGTTCGGTGAGAATTCTGATGGCAGCGACCACGGGGCCGGTTTTGCAGTCGCTGGCCTTGGTAAGCAACTGAGTCTATGCGACGGCGCTTGGAAGCCAACCGTTTGGGCCTGGTATGATTGGGCCTCGGGCGGTGAGCCTGTACAGCCCGCGGCTGGCGACGATGCATTCCACCACTATTTTCCGCTGGCGCACAAATATAATGGATTCATGGATTTGTTCGGGCGCCGCAACCTGAACGACGTCAACATGCAGTTCATTACACCTATTGGCAAGCGTGTGAAATTCTTGCTGTGGTACCACTACTTCTTCTTGGACAAGGCGACGACGCCGTACAGTGTTGTTATGACGCCATATAACGCCGGAAATGCGGCGGTCAGCAAAGACCTCGGTCACGAGATCGACTGCCTTTTCAACGTTGCTCTCAACGAGCGCAACAGCATGTTGCTCGGCTATTCGTTCTTTGCTGCAGGTGACTACTACAATACACCTGGCGTTCAGTTCAGCGGCGACGCGGACTTCCTATATTGGCAGTTCCAAAGCCGGTTCTAAGAAGCTCGCTTCCGCATCAAGCTGCTTCGAAAACAACTAAGCGACAATCATCCGCGGCTAAGCGCCGCGGGTGATTCGGTGGAGAGATGATTGGGGCATTGGCGATTCATTGAAGAGGTTGCAGGCCATAGTGCATTAGACTCTCTGACGAGTTGATGTCCGTTGTCTATTTCGGCTTGGGGCATTCTCAATGTTTCCCCACCCTCGTGATGAGAGGCTCTCCAAGCTTAGTCGACGGTGCCGTGCACGGATGCGATGCTCGTGCAGGAAATAGCTCAGTCAGAGTTGACGAGGTTCTTTTCTCCGTGTGTGTTTCTTTGCGCTTTCTTGGAATTGTTCTGGAGTCATCGAGTAGTAAAGTGCCACAGTATCCCAGGCAACGCCAACTTGAACGCCTCCGGGCCAATCCTCTTTGAATTCCGAATACGCGTCGACGCCAACGAGCATCATTCGGCCTCCCACTTCTCTGAAGCCCGCATCTTTCAGGACAATGCCTCGCTCACGTTCCGCATCGAGGTACAGAGTCACGTATTTTCCACCGAATTCCCCCATGGGTTTTTCGTCCCGTTGGTCTGCAAACGCGGCGTGGTTCATTGACACGACGGCGAGCAACGAAAAAGTCAATAAGGCGATTGCGAAGCAAGTCGTTCGTTTGTTCATAGCAAAATCCACTGGCTCCAAGAATTCGATTGGCTGTATGAGGTTGAATCAGTCGGTGCCGCCAGGGGGCGGTTCATCAGAAGCTGGCAATGGAAGTCCGTTCACGGCGTTGATATTTGCGCACCACTAGTATTCGATTCCGGGCGGTTTTTCCGGATGTCAACCATTTCCATTTCTAACGAGGATCGCGTGATGGCCTTTTCGCCATCAAGTAGCGTGACGCGCAGCACGTGAAGCCCCGGATTCCAAGGGGTGTTATTCTGCTGTCTTAATGTGAACGAAAGACTATAGCTTTCGTCATTGTTGATAAAATCCTGAACCAGTTCGGATGCGACAACCTCTCCGGTCGCAGCCTCTCTCAGCTCGACTCGGAACGCATGGTCGTCCGTTAGAGTTTCTTCGTAAGGCACAAAAACTGTACATCCATGGGACACTAGTGATCCTGTCGAAACTAACGTATTCGTTCGATCGGGCCAAATCCAAATGTGGATCGTTGGTATAAGCCTATCCAGGCGAGTTTCTAGCCTAGCGCGTTCATTGAACTGAAGGTAATACGCTATTGCCAGACCCACGATAACGGTCGTCGCCAGGATACCTCGGATCGAGAAGTGTACTTTTTTCATGTCACTCGTCTCATCCAATTTCTAAGAACATGTGGGGCATCGAATAGCGGAAGTTGACATCGCCTTGCAAAGCAGCTCTTTTCGGTTCGAAGATGGTGTATGGCGTTGTGATATGCTCTTGCTGGTTCACGTGGGCCACTCTGCGCGGGCCAAGTAGCTGACTCGGCTGGCACACCAAAGTGAAAGTGTCATAAGGAGGAAGAGTGCCGCTTTCGAAATGGGAGTTGTGCGGTGCAGCGTACTCAAATGCTCGCGACGTTTCGTCGAGAGCAAGCTACCAGTGTAGCATCGTAACCTCGATCATAGCCTTGGTTTGGTGTTCAAATGGAAGCCCAAGTACTAATGACTGGGGCGTCAAAAAGCGACGTCTGAAGATTCTGCGCATTAGTTGTGAAGTCCTGACATCTGTAGTGCTATCGAGAAGCGGGAATAATCTTCCAGCTCTGAGGTTACTACGGCTGGTGTTCCAGTTGCGCTAGTCGATTGGCAATACAAGCCTTGTTGTTTTAATTGTGCTCAAAGCAATTGCAGAAAATTCGAGAGTGGCAACGGAACCAAGTTCACACAAATTTCGTTTTGCACTTCCGTTTCGGATCGGAGTCGCGTTGTTGGCAGTGGGCAGCGCTCCGCTACTTACGATTGGTTTGATATCCAAGCTGGGACTGACTGAAGACCCGAATCCTAATCCGGTTGGAGCAGGAATGTTCTTTGCAATTACTTGCTACCCAAGCATTGCACTGATTTTGTACGGGGCATGGAAGTCTTGGCGTCAGTGATTCGCTCGTGCCAGCGAACAAAAAGGAACTTTTCGATGCACAACTAGCCGGTCAAAACAAACCAAATTTTCAAGAATAGCGTTGCTATTTGCGCTTGCTTGGGGGCATGCAGCTAGGTCCGCGTTCGGTACGAACGAAAAGTACACTTCGATGTTCAAACACGATCGCAAGCAAGGAACGATAAGAGTAGCCGTAGGTCGCAGCTGTTTCTTCGGCTTGCTATTCCCCTTTCTCGGCTTCTTCTTCGGAGCTTTCTTGGGTGATTGGTTGGACCGTTCGGCTGACGGCTACGACGAATCCGGATCGATGGGCATGTGGCTGCCTTCAGGATGGATGTCGGTGCTTGCGTGTGTCGGCACTGTCGCAATGTACGTTTTCTATCGTTCGCTACGTATCGGATTCGTTTTTTCGGTGGACGGCCTTCGACGAGGAGTGGCAGACCTAGCGACCGCGGCAAGTTTGGCCAGCGTTGGAGTTATCTCGGGTGCATTCGTCGGGCAGCTTTCCGCACAGCGCGGCACGGGAGCGGTTTTGGGAGGATTGTTAGGTCTTGCGATTATGTTGGTCCGCAAGTGTGTGCAAACACGAATGGTCTAGGGCTGACCAAAAAGGATTCGGTGACGAAAACGTCCAGCTAATCGGACGGCCGGTCGAGGAGCTAAAGATCGACACTGGCGGAAGCGGCTTCGAGTCCGCATCGACGCCTCAACTACCAACCGCGGCAGCAACAATCTCACTGGCTGGGGCCAAGATCGCTCGAGCTGTATGCCGTTAACGTGTTTGCTAAGGGTTGCGACTTTGACTTTGACTTGTAAGCCGTCGCGTTGGCCAGGAGAAAATGAGCCTGGATGGCCTGAATCGCCGAGCGAGGTTGGCAGCTGAGAGACAAATTGACCAGTTCAGCGATAAAGTTCTTTGCAGATCAAATTACAGCTGATAGGATCTGCGTTATTGAAATTGATTCTCAATAGCAGGAAGGCTGGCTGCTAGTCACTCAGCACTTTGCCGGACAATGTGCAATCTCATAGATCGCCAGTTTTGGGCGATTTGAGCGTCATTTTCGAAATCAAACGCTTTCACACTCTGGAGAACTGCCTTCCGTCCAGGAGGGTAAAGCTGCCGAACAAATTGAAGCGACCCCAAATTGAAGCGATTCAGTCTAGCAATGCACTGTCATGGTGCACCACGAGTAGAGACTAGGTCGGTTCCACACACTTTTAGATAATGAGATCACGATGTCGACTGTCGATCGCAATGTTTCGACCTCAGGTGAATCCGCACAGTTCGATTGTATACAAAACGCGATGCTGTCTTGCGATACTATTCCCGACGGACCAAGTCCCGGCGGAAGCCTCCAACGTGAAACGCGCCCGTCAAAGAAGCGGAAGCGAAATCCGGTCGTTAGATTCTCGCTCATGCTTATCCGACGTAGTCATTTGTATTTTGGCCTACTGCTAGCGCCCTGGGCGTTGCTGTACGGAATAACTGCCTACCTCTTCAATCACCCCACCCATTTTTCAGCCTCGCGAAATGAGACGCTGCCGGCAACGAAAGACTTGGATACTTGGCCAACTTCTACCTGGGACGCCGAAGAGATGGCCAAGACGATTCTGAAAGAGCTGAATGGACGATTTAACAGCACAGGTGAGAATCCTATCGAACTTTCCGCTTATCCCGAACCCTCATTCGAATCCGCCTACATAAGTGCTTCCTTCGAGTCGAATGAAGAAAACTACTTTGTATCCGCACCAATCGATGGAAGCACCGGTAGGATCAGGATCTTTCCAAAACGCAAGCGAGAACCGGAGGGCGACGCAGCGCCGTTTCAGGTACAGCCAAAATCTAGAGCCCAAACCGGTTCGCGCGGACGCAGTGGGCGATCTTCACCGCCGTCTAAGTCCTCAGAAGCCAGCGAGAAATCCGAACTTCAAGACCGAGGACCGAGTGAGCAACCTCTCGTGTTAGATGATTCTTTGGCGGACTCAATCAAGGATTCGTTGATAGCTAGACTTAACCAACAGTATCCGAACATTGAGCTCGATGCTTCCTCGCTGAACTTGCGATCGGTTCCCGAACTTCGTTTTCATGCTAACTGTGATGGTACCGAATGGATATCCGACTACGACGCATTATCCGGCGCGGTTACTACTCGAGAGGCGGGGACCGCAGTCGAGCCAGATTGGAGGAGATTTCTACTGCGTCTCCATGTTGCTCACGGTTATCCGATGGATGGAGGTGTGCGTTGGTTTTGGGCAATCATTGTCGACGTGATGGCGGCCGTAATGGTGTTCTGGGGATTGAGTGGCATTGTTATGTGGTGGCAGATCAAATCAACTCGCCGATGGGGTTCACTCGCCATGGCGGCCAGCTTGGCAATGGCAGTCGCACTTGGAGTAGGTATGTTTGCAATGCTCCATTCGGTCTAACTAGGCGCATTCTGTTTTAGGGGCAACGCCCTGTTCGTTCGCATAGCCCAGTGGGCTGGGTTTATAAAAGCCCAGTGAATCGTAGGGCCAACGG
>DNPC01000150.1 GCA_003501565.1 Planctomycetaceae bacterium
GTTCATTACTTCGTCTTCGACCAAATGCCATGGCATGACCAAGTGCGCGCGTTCGCTGATCATGAGATTGCGTCGGGGGTCGACGCCTCGCGACTCAAGTCCGGTGAGTTCGCCGATCAGAGTTGTGGGTTCAATAACTACTCCAGGAGTGATGTAGTTTTGTACCTGCGAGTGCAAGATGCCGCTGGGAACGTGGTGAAGTTTGTAGACTTCGTCGCCGCTGACAACTGTATGTCCAGCATTTGCGCCGCCTTGATACCGGACGACGCAATCGTGGCTGGGTGCGAGCAAATCAACTAATTTGCCCTTCGCCTCATCGCCCCACTGAAGTCCAATCACGCATGCTGCAGGCACGCTCGTCTCCCAGAGTTCTTAGAAAGTTACATTCTTAGGAAGTAGCCGCGTTCGTTCTTGTTAGCTACCAGCGTTCTGCTGGCCCGGCACAAGCCAAGCAGTATCGGCCCGCCGTTTCGCGTCGTCAACCGCCAAGACGCCCTTTCTGGGAACGCGGGCTGGTACCTAACTTCTGATTGGGTAGGTCTTTAGGCGCCGCCGAGAATTCAGAGATACTGGTAGTCGTCTGCAATCAGTCCGGCAAACCGCATGGCTTCCCAGAATTCCTTCGGGAGCTCAACAGTCGCTGCCTCAAAGTGGGAAGCAACGCGCTCCGGACGACTGGTGCTCAATGCGACACTGGTAATCGCCGGATGTGACTTACCGAAAACCACTCCAGCGACAAATGGGGATACTTCGAATCTGTGGCATACATCAAGGAACGATTCTCGCCACGCGATCGCTTCGGCGTGTTCCGCAGATGTTCGATTGACAGCCCGATAGTCCAGAAAGTCACCGCCAAGCAGGAATCCGCCGTGGAACACCGCCGAATTAATGACGGCGATTGATCGCTCACTCAACCTGTCCAGCAGTCTGATCCGATCGTGTGTATGTTTCATCAAAGTAAAACTGTTGGCCAGCATCACCCAGTCAAATCGACAGTGTTCAAGAAGCTCTTCGACGATCGCGGGTGTCTTGCAGCCGACTCCAATCGCCTCAGCCTCACCCGATTCCCGTAATTCGCTTAGAGCGTGATAAGCATCAACGATATCCGTCAATCTGCGTTTTCTATCTTCTGCGTCTGTGGCGGCTGCAAGGTACTCGTCTGGGTCGTGTACGGACAATAGGCCAGCGGAGTATTTCCCAAGTAGTTGATTTCCTTGCTCCCAACACCGGAGGATTCCGTCACGCCCCATGTCCTGGACGGCGTCGTGCTGAAGGTCTTTCCAAACCCCTGGTTCAAAGGTAGGTTCTGGGCCCTCTAGTGGTATGCGCCGCCAACCCAGTTTGTTGCTGATCAAAACGCGGTCAGGATTTACGTCTAACCGTTCCAGGTGCCGGCCGATCGTTTCGAGTGATAGCCCTGCGCCGTATTTGCCAGCCGAGTCGATGACGCATCGATCAACTGGAGCCGCAAGCCATTGTTCGATGATCTCACCCTTCGTCGCATCATCGATTGCCGTAAACAGGTTGCCCAGATTCGTCGCACCGAATACGACCGGAGGTAGTTTCAACATGAATCCTCAATCCCATCCGTTTCGCAGTCCCCACGTACGCCAGTCTGACACCACGTAGGTCAGTCTGTCCGCACACACGTTGGTCAGTCTGTCCTCAGACTGACACCCGCCCTTGTCTCGATAGCACGGTCGGTCGTTGCAGAGTCAGTCTGAGGACAGACTGACCTACGTGTTGCAGCTGGCCTAATATTGCTGAGCGTCAGTCTGGGGACAGACTGACCTACGTGTTGAAGCTGGCCTAATGTTGCTGATCGTCAGTCTGGGGACAGAGTGACCTACATGAAGGACTAACCTATCTGGGACTGACCTACGTGTGGGGACTGACCTGCGTGAGCTCGATTGGTCTACAATCAAGGGTCTAGTCTGGCAGACGGTTTACACGAGCAGCAACATGGCAACGGTTAACGAGTTATCCAAACGCATTATCGGCAATGTCGAACGAGTCATCGTGGGTAAGCGTAAACAGCTCATCCTTTCGTTGGTCTCCTGGCTATCCGGCGGGCATATTCTCCTGGAAGACGTCCCCGGTGTTGCTAAGACAATGCTGGCACGAGCGCTCGCACGCAGCGTAGGCTGCGATTTCAAAAGGATTCAGTGCACGCCAGACTTGCTGCCAACAGACATCACCGGTGCAAGCATATTCAATCCGAAAGAAGTCGAGTTTGAATTCCGGCCCGGACCAGTGTTCACTCAGTTGCTGCTCGCCGACGAAATCAACCGCGCGACGCCACGTAGCCAAGCAGCTTTGCTCGAGGCGATGGCGGAAGCCCGCGTCAGCGTGGACGGCACGACGCATACACTCAAGCAACCCTTCTTGGTCATCGCGACCCAAAACCCCGTTGACCACGAAGGCACATTTCCATTGCCAGAAGCACAGCTTGACCGCTTCCTGATGAAGTTCTCGTTGGGTTATCCGGCAATGGACGAAGAACTCCAAATGCTGCAGCGGCTACAACACTCGCATCCGCTCGACTCGCTCGAACCTGTTTCAACTGCCGAGGAGTTGCTGGCCGCCCAACAAGATGTCAAAGAAATTCAGGTGGACCGCAAGGTTCAAGAGTACTTGCTCCAGATTGTTCATGACTCCCGATCGCACGAGGACCTCGCACTGGGCGGTAGCCCGCGTGCTTCGCTAGCCCTTTATCGCAGCAGCCAAGCAATGGCCGCCGTGCTCGGTCGCAACTTTGTAATCCCCGATGACGTCAAGAAGATCGTCGGCGCAGTGATGGGCCACCGCATGATTCTCAAACCCGAAAGCCGCCTTCGTAAACTCACCACCGACCGAATACTACAAGACATCGTATCTGAGATAGCCGTTCCAACAGTCGACGGCTCGTAGGTGTGGCTCTTACGGGCAGGCTTCCAAGCCGATCCTACCGCTGAGTAGCGAAATTGAAATCATTACAACACACTATCATTGCGATTGAGAACTTATAAGTGAACAAAAAAGTCTTGCTAATCGGCCTGCGTTCCAGCAGCGTGGATTTCGAAAAGTGGCCACAGCTGAGTGTTGAAAAACTCGAGGCTGCCTTTCAGCAAGTGCTCGAGGAGTTTGAAGATGCTGGCTACAAAGCACTTTGGTGCTTGACCGATAGCGGGGAAACAGCCTCACAACAAGTCACGGAAGCCCTTGCGACTCATCAACCAGACTTTGTCATGGTCGGAGCAGGGGTGAGGACTGATCCTGATCACTTCTTGCTGTTTGAGAAAGTGATCAACCTCATCCATACGGAAGCGATACAAGCCAAAATCGTTTTCAACACGTTACCCTATGACTCTGTACAAGCTGTGGAGCGGTGGGTTTAGGCTCCTTGGCGACCTGGTCCGATCAAACGCGGTCCTACCGCATGGGAGTTTCCAGTCTTGGTGTCGACATATCGTGGAAAAGAATCAATGATCCGCCTATACGTATTCGATATGGCCGGGACGACCATCGATGAGCAGAATGTAGTTTACAAGACCATTCGCCAAGCAATCATCGCTGCTGGAATCGACGTCTCCCAAGAAACCGTCCAGGCAGAAGGCGCCGGCAAAGAAAAATCGCAGGCCATTCGTGACATTCTGGCCGCCTTGCAATTGCCGCCGGACGAGTCGCAAGTTCAATCAATCTTTTCTGACTTCAAATCGCGATTAGTCGAAGCATATAAGCAACTCGATGTTGCAGAGCAACAGGGTGCATCCAATATTCTTTCTGGTTTGCGCGAGAGAGGCTGCAAAGTCGTTCTAAATACCGGCTATGATCGCAAAACCGCCGAAAGCTTGCTGGACAAGTTGGCTTGGAGCCAACCCGAGATGTATGATGCGCTCGTTACCGCGTCCGACGTGGAACGAGGTCGCCCCCATCCGGACATGATTTATCTGGCAATGCAACAAACGGGAATCAAGGACGCAGCCGAAGTAGCCAAGATTGGTGATTCAACGGTCGACATCCTGGAGGGCAAAAACGCTAACTGTGGATTGACCGTCGGCGTCACCACAGGAGCCCAAACCCGTGATCAACTCGCCACCGCCGGCCCGGATCTGATCGTGGACACTCTCGCCGAACTGCTGCCCCAGTAGGCCTGCTGGTTCGCGGCCAAGCGAGCCTCACTTTCGCCAGCTGCGCACTAGATAATGCCCTACAATCCTGCGTACGATTGGTAGCTCAGCGACGCGGTTTTGATTGTCGGAGAAAGTGAACAGTGGACAATGGTGATCACGATGCAATCGTCGTAGGCGCCGGGCTCGCGGGGCTGACTGCCGCGACAAAGCTGCATGAGGCGGGCCGTAGGGTTACCGTCTTGGAGGCAAGCGACGCTATCGGCGGCAAGTTACGTACCGACATCGTCGACGGATTCCGCTTAGACCATGGCTTCCATGTCCTGCAAACTGGTTACGCAGAACTGCACGCCGTCATGGATGTTGACAGCTTGCCCGCTGCTCGCCTCAGCCCAGGTGCACTTATCCGAAAAGGCGGGAAATGGCATAACTTGACTGATCCTTGGCGGCAGCCTTCCAAGGCACTGGGAACGCTGCTGGCTCCGATCGGGACGATTGGCGATCGGTGGAAGTTGCTTCAGTTGCGCACGGCCGCACTTAAGAACGTACCACCGAGCTCCATTGATTCGCAGAGCACGCTGGATTGCTTCCAGGAACACTACCGGTTCAGCGATGATTTTGTTCAGCGTTTTTTGCGTCCTTGGTGGGCAGGGATATTCCTGGAAAATGAACTAGCTACCTCCGCAGCGCTGATGCACAAGATCTTTCGCGTGTTGACTGCTGGCGACATCGTATATCCAGCGGAAGGGATCGGTGCGGTGCCGGCAAAACTCGCAGAGGCGTTGCCGGATTCCGCCGTTCGGCTCAACACACCAGTAGTAAGCTGGACTAGCGACAGCGTGACGCTGGAAGATGGAGCCAAGTTGACCGCGCGCGACGTCGTGATGGCTTGCCCGACGGAACAACCGGGCAGCGGAAAGTACAATGCGACGAGTTGTTTGTACTTCTCCGCGACCGAGGCTCCCACCGCTGAAGCGACTTTAATGCTTTGTGGCGGTGGTGAGGTCCACGGCCCAGTCGGACACGTCTTCCCACTCAGCAACGCTTCCAGCGCCGTCGCGCCCGGCGGACAGCACCTCATCAGCGTCAATCTTGTCGGAAAGAACTGCGAGGCCGACGAGGCAGCCGTTCGCAAACACCTAGAGGAACTTTTCGGTCCAGTCGCGACAAGCTGGCGATTGATCAAACGCTACGACCTGGCCAAAGCATTGCCGTTTCAACCGCCGGGTCGCTACACCCGAAATCGTGAGCTCCGCCGCGACGGCGTGATCTACTGTGGTGACCACGAAACCCTCGCAACAGTCGGCAATGCAATCGGCTCTGGCATCGAAGCAGCCAACCTGGTGCTGAGCGGAAACACCCACTAAGCGCCGATTTGAGCTAGCCACATTAGTAATCCAATGACTACAACGCAAACGGCGCAAGACGCCAGAAAACCAACCACATCTTTCGTGCGCGGCTTCACAAACTCGAGATTCGTTTGAGGAAACAGCAATTTCTCTCGGTAGTGCCCCGGGTTTCGAAACGCGGCCTCCAATTGCTCTCTGTCGGTCTTGGGGTCAGGATGCACTTCTGTGTTCATCTTTGAGTAGTAGCGATCCAGATGCTCAGCTGAATCGGGTCGCGTAATCCAGCTCAACAGAATCAACACCACGATCGGTCCAAGCACTCGTGGGGGTAGCCGGAGCGATTCCAGGGTTGCCGCGGTGAACTTGCTCAGATCAATCCCCAGCATTTGGTACAAGACGAAATCCACCTTGAAACTACCCTGCCCGCGGAACTCGCCGACGCGTCGTTTGGTAACTACATCGACCCCACCTTCGCTCGTTTCGCTGACGGTTTCCCAGCGATCTTCACCAGTCACTTCTAACTTGCCCGTCCAGAACAGCGGTACACCACCACTCACTCGGTTTACCGTGATCAATTCGCCCAATTCCCCGACCGGAGGCTCGGCACCCAACTTTTCAATGAGCTTCGAATCACCCTCGGAGGCAGCATAAGCCTCTTTCCAAGCTTCGTGGCGTGCGATGTCTGCTTCCGTTGCCTCGCGCTGGATGGTCCGGGTCGTCTGCAAAGTACTTTTGTGAAACCGACTATCCTCTTGCAAACCCGGCCAAATAAATGGCATGAGAATGGGTAGCAGGAAGAAGGCAACTAACGAAAACAGCACCGTCCCCCAAACAGCAGTGCGATTGGCTCTCCTCCAAAACATGCCAACCCAAAACGGTGCAGCGAACAGTATTGGTAGCTCAACTGCTAATTTGAATTGCCCGAACACATCAGACATCGTGATGGCAACGATGCTAGCCCCGATAATCATGATCAACCCGCTGGCACGTCCGACGCGCAGGTAGGTCTTTTCATCGGCACTGTCGTCTATGTAAGCCGCGTATACATTGCGAGTCACAAGGCCACTTGTAACTAGCATGTAAGTATCCGCGGAACTCATCATGGCGGCAATCAAACAGGCCAGCATCAATCCGACCAATCCCAGATTGAGGGGCCCCAAAATCTCACGAGCGGCTACGCCCCACACCCGATCGGGATCAGCGGCTATTTCCGCGCTGCCGGCCAACAAGGCAAGAGCAATCAAAGCCGTCAGTGCCCAGCCCACGGTGCACAATCGCTTCAGGAAGTTGCCGACTACCAAGCCGATGCGGGCCTCGTCTTCACTTTTCGCTGAACCACCACCCGTTGCGATAAAGTGCGGCTGGACAACGATCCCAACCATTGCCAACACGCTAAGCGATACGATGTATTGAACCGGAAACTCGCCGGCACTGGGACCGGAAAATAGACTGAAGTAATCTGGTGAAATCCTCTGATGCAAAATCGTAAAGCCGTCCATGACACCCATGGTCTCGGGATCGCCAAAATTCTGCACGAGTGCCCAGAGCCCAAACGGAATCAGAAGGACGCTGAGCACAATGATGAACAGCCCCTGAATCAAATCCGTGTAGTACGCTGCAGTCAGGCCACCGAGAACGCCGTAGACGATCACAATGACCGCAAGGGCTGGGATGAGCACATAGCTCAGTTCCATGCCCCAGATCGTTTCAAACCCTAACAGCGGAACAGCGAATTTGGCAATCGCCGACAACATGGTCGACAAATAGAACATGTAAAACAGAATCGCAAACGCAGTGTAGGCTGCCCCCAGGCCTTTCGACTGATAGCGTTCGACAAACCAATCGCCTAGCGTAAGGTGACGCATTCGGCGGTACCAAACGGCGACTATCCAATACACCGGTGTGACGAACAACCACATCAGTGCGGACCATACTCCGCTTAAGCCGCTCGTCCAACCCGTCCGTCCAACGGTAACCGGTTCGTGAGCGCCGGTTCCTGCTCCGAAGGCGGCAAAGGTTTGCAACAGCTTGCCGAAGCCGCGACCGCCCATAAAGTAATCTTCTTGGTCGGTGACTCGCAGCATCGACCAAATGCCGATTGCGACCATCGACGCAAAGTAGGCGACGAGTACAAAGTAGTCGATTCCGGTCATATCCGCCTGCGTCCTGTGATCTGTGGGCTGCGTTGTGGTCTTATCGGCGAGAGTGCAACTCTACGTTGGAATGGGTCATGCTAGCATGTCGCCCGCTGCGTGTGGTCTTACAGGACACATGCGTGGTCGCATACGACGCTTGTATGGTCGTCCAGAGGACCTCCGTGAGTGCACTTGTGGCCCGAACACCAACGCCGCAACTTAGATAGCTTTCGCTGCGACCTAGAAAATCACTGTTGAGAAACAAACCAGAGGAACCGCCGCCTACTACTTGACCTGGTAGCCTAATCGCCGGCACGCTGCGCTAGCGCGGTCAACGAGACTCCCCTGTAGTTCGATCTTGGATTCGTCCAGCGTTCCGCCCGTTCCAAGCTCGTTCTTAAGCGCGGTCATCGTATTTTTCAGCTGCTCGGGATGACCACGAAAGCCACTGATAACGGTCACTTGTTTTCCGCGTTTGCGTTTTTCAATGCGGATGGAAAGCTTTTGCTTCTCCGGCGGGATGTCGGGCGGTATCTCGACGTTAGGCTCGGAGGGGGGACAATCGCATGACTTAACGTCCTGACCACAGCTCTCGCAAATCACGGCTCGCTCAAGCGCCGTACCGTCAAATAGTCCCACGCGAGGTTCCTTTTTTACTTGTTGGACTGCCTGGCCAACCTTCTGTGTTCTCTGATAGGCGAGCCCCCTATACTAACCAACCAATACTTGTTGGATAATGCGTGTTGGAGCGTGGCTACCGAACTGCCAGGTTCCTGACATCTGATACCTGATGCGTCTGAATTCGCGGAGCCGTTTGTGCCGTTTCGAAATATCCAAATTCTGATCGCTGTTGTCGTCGTCTGCCTGTTATGCCACGTTCGTGCCGAACAGCTTCGGTACGGCGGCAAAATTGGCTACAACATTCAGCTGATCGAAGAAAAATATGTCGACAAAGTTGATCCCGACGAATTGTACATCGCGGCGATGCAGGGAATTGTATCTAAACTCGATGAATTTAGCGACTTTATTCCACCTTCCTCGTACGAGGAATTTCAAGCCGTTATCGAACAGCATTTTGGCGGCGTTGGAATTCTGATTGAAGGTCCGCCCCAGGCGGACCGCTTGACCGTCGTGATGCCTCTGCCAGGCTCCCCCGCGTATGAAGCGGGACTGCGGCCAGGCGATGTGATCACCAAAATCGATGATAAGTCAACGAGCGGACTAAACACCGATCAAGCATCCAAGTTGATGCGTGGGCCCATTGGGGAATCTGTTACCCTGACGGTTAAACGCCGCGGGGAAACGCCTGTCGAATTCAAGATCACTCGCGACGACATTGCGGTGGATTCGGTCTACGGCGATCGAACTCGCGATGATTCCCTGAGCGAGTTCATGCTCGAAGAAGATGAGCGAATCGCCTACATTCGCGTTTCACTATTCGGCGAGAAGACAGCCCGAGAGTTTGCCAAGGCGATCGAGACTGTCAACGACAAAGCGGAAGCCGTCGTCATCGATTTAAGGTTCAATCCTGGCGGTATCTTGGATGCTGCGGTCGCAATGTGTGACATGCTGATCGACGAAGGCATTATCGTCAGCACAAACGGTCGCACTGCCCAATCCAAGACTCAGGTAGAAGCAACCAACGGGACGCTTCTCAAGCGCGACATTCCAATTGTCGTCCTCGTCAATGACGGCTCTGCCAGCGCCAGCGAAATCATGGCTGGTTGTTTGCAGGACAGCGGACGAGCCCTAATTGCTGGTTCGCGAAGCTATGGCAAAGGAACGGTTCAGCAAGTGTTTTCGCTGGATTCGGATAAGACAGCACTTAAGTTCACCACCGCACGCTTCTACCGGCCCAGCGGGGCCAACATTCATCGAACGCCCGAGATGAAACCCGAAGATCAATGGGGAATCCAACCTGAGGAAGAGCTAGCACTCGACCTCGAGCAATCGGCCCAGATACGGATTAACCGCCGCTGGTGGAGACGCAACGATCCCCGAGCGATCAACGACCCACAAGCCCCACCAACACCCGATTACGCCGGTGATCCACAGCTTGAATTGGCTGTTCTGCGCCTTCAGCAAACATTGAATGCGGATAGCTCATCAGCGAGTGCCACGGGAGACGTTAACGCGCAGGGAGCCTTGCGCGATGAATAATCGCTCGCCAGCCAATAGCGAGACGACTCGGCTTGAGCAAGTTAGACTCCTGATGATAGGCGTGGGTTATGTCGGGAGCGAAGTGGCCAAGCAGGTCGTTGCGGCGGGAGGCGAGGTATTCGGCTTGACGCGTTCGGTCGATCGATCTGCACAGCTACAAGCGATTGGCGTGCAACCTGTTGTGGCATCGTGGCACCGCCCTGATACCCTGCGTAGCCTCCCGCGATTCAATCATATCCTTGTGACCGTCCCACATCGCGAAGTGAACGATCTCGGTGAACAAACCCATGTGCGTGGGCTGGAGAACTTGTTTTCTGCAATTTCTTCCGGCTCCGCAGATCCGCACCAAGTTCGTTGGACCTACCTAAGCACCACAGGGGTATTCACCGATTCAGACGGCAGCCTAGTCAACGAGCAATCGCCTGCATCGCCGACGCGCATCGGCCCTAGAATCGCGCTGGCCGCAGAGGAGTGGTTAGCCGGCAAACTGGAATCGCAGATCAGCATCCTACGACTAGCAGGCATCTACGGCCCCGGCCGCATTCCCCTGGCGGCCAAGATCCAAGAAGGCGGCCCCATAGCAGTTCCAACCGAAGGCTTCCTAAATCTGATCCACGTGGCGGACATTGCCCAATTTGTTCTCTACGACATTGCCGTTGGGTTGCAACAACCCCGCTACGTAGTTTCCGACGGCAATCCGGTGCAAAGGCTAGAGTTTTACACCGAACTAGCCCGCTTGAGCGGAATTGACCAGCCAACATTTATTCCGCCGGAGACAGGCAGCCCCAAAGCTCGTCGGGCGACCAACAAACGAATTGACCCGCGTCTAATTCACGACGAGACCGGTGCAACCCTCAAATTCCCCAACTATCGCAGCGGCCTCAAACAGTCCTTGGCCGGTTGACCCGAGGATTACTGCCCAGACCCGCGAATCTGTAGTCTGCACGAAACATCTCGCTCGCCGCATTGGCAACGCCACCCTGTGAGCAGCGAAGAACGCATGCAGGCCAACCAACTTGCCGAGTTGCCCTAAAGCTAGGCGACGGATGTCGATGGGCAGTTTGCGTATTCCCAGTTTAGCGGCCAAAATGACTCTGTGCGAAACCGCAATCGATGATTCGCACAGCGTGTCGCACGATCACATCGACCATGCGATTCGAATTGAGTCCTTTGCTCACGGAGAAAACATAAAGTGATGAATCAGAAGTGGAAATTAACTCTAGCGTTCGCCGGTTTCGTTGCTGGAGCCAGTACATCGATAGCTGCAGAATTGGAAAAGAAATTCATAGATTCAGGGTTTATGCGGCGAATGGGTGGTTATCGTCCGATTCGAGCACAGATGGACAAGGATGAAACAATTGCCAAAGTTGCGCCAATGGACTTGGAAGCTCCCAAGTTTGGAAAGCTCTCGTTGGGCGACCAAACCTGGGGGTTCATCGTAGATGAAAGTGAAGACGGTCACAAACTGTATATCGACACGAACGACGACGGTGATTTTACCAACGATCCAGAAGCTGACTGGAGTGAGAGAGAAGTTGGCGAACTACGACAGTGGCAAGGTACGGGCAAGATACAGCTGGACGACGAACGCATCGGTTCAATCGGCCTTTACCGCTTTGACCCCAACGACAAGCGACGCGAGTCTCTTGCTGAGACT
This sequence comes from Planctomycetaceae bacterium, assembly GCA_003501565.1. Classification (GTDB taxonomy): domain Bacteria; phylum Planctomycetota; class Planctomycetia; order Pirellulales; family Pirellulaceae; genus Aureliella. The sequence continues at coordinate 11,411 of DNPC01000150.1, forward strand.
GTGCTTTTCTACACAGACTTCGGTTGGGAACTGCAGTTCGAGTTAGACGGCGAGAAATTTGATACGGTCCTAGGCAACGATATCCAAGAAGGTACGTCACTGCCGATCGATCGAAACAACGATGGTGACATCAGCCGGAACTACGAAATGGTAGAGGTCGGAGCGCCGTTTAACTTCACTGGAACCACCTACTTGCTGAAACTCACAGAGGGTGAACTCGAGCTAATCAAATCGAAAGATGAACTCGAGCAAATGCCGCTTCCACCAGATCTTTCGGTGGGTCAACCCGCTCTCGAATTCGTTGCAGAAACCATGAGCGGTGCGAAAGTGAACTTTCCAAGCGATTTCAAGGGCCAAATTGTGATGCTTGATTGCTGGGCAACCTGGTGCGGACCTTGTATCCGCGAACTGCCCAACATGAAAAAGGCATATGCGGATTGGAACAGCGAGGGGTACGAAATTCTCGGGGTCAGTTTCGACCAGGCCTCCATGGAGGAGAAAATACAAGAATTCCGTAAGGAACGCGACTTGCCTTGGCCTCAGATTTACTCTGGTAAAGGTTGGGATACTCCGATCGGTAGGCAATACGATGTCTCCGGAATTCCGTTTGTCTTACTAGTCGATGGTGACACTGGAAAAATCATCGAAATAGAGCGCAACCTGCGTGGTGAAGGGCTATCGGAGGTGATTCGCAAGCACCTGGAAGAAAAGACTGGTAAAACCTTCAAGAAGGCTGAAGAAGAATCTGTGAGGATTGCTGATGAAGAAGACGCACCAGAGGAATCAGGTGAGGACGGTTCTCAAAATTAATAGGAGCTAGTCCATATAGCGAACACGGCGAGCCCTTTGCTGATTTTTGCACCGGGGCTCGCCGGAAATTTGTAACAGCAAAGCGACCCAAGTCTGGGTTGGAATGGAGCTCTCGCCCAATCGTGATCTAAATGAAGTTTGGCGTCCTCAGAGAGCCGACAAGTGTTCCGCGGCAAAGCGAGCGCGGGATGATCACCCGGCGCCGTTAATTTCCGTGGAGCGCTTCAAAGTCAATTTTTGGGGGCAGGCCAGAAGGATCTCGCTTGAGCTCGCGAACTTGGGGAGAAGGATCGAAGAATCCACAATTCTTCAGATAGAACGCTTTTCCTTCGACGCCGCCCGCAAAGTCCAGTCGGTGTCGCCCACGACCAGTTGCATCCATAGAGAAAGTCGCAGACGTGCACTCGATCCACTCGCCCGCGACGCTGCGAACCCAAATATTCGAATAAAGTGCCCTGCGCGAAATGTGCCCTGTACTGGTCTGGAAGTTCTCCAGGAAACTATGAAAACGCTCGAGATGCGTGTTCGTTTTCGGCCTAGCAAAACTTGCAATCAACAACCATTGGTCGGACTCCACATCACCAAACCAGGCGGTGTAACGCGTAGTTCCGTCAGACTGAGGTGTTACCCGAGTCAGAAATCGGTAAGTCCGTCCAGCTTGCCAGCGGTACCGCAGATAGCTCTGTCCGCCAGAACCTTCATTCCCGAACTTGCCCACGTGCACCTCTTCGCCTGACGCGAGACACTCAATCCGATCTTCCGGTGGGATCTTGCTCGGGTCATCCGTCTTGAACGGACTCCACACCGAAAACAGCACGCGTCGCTCACGTTCACTGTTGACTTGGAATCCAAAGTAGCCTTGCCCAAAACCATTGGCCATGAAGAACGAACCGACAGTGTCTTCCCCGGCAGGGACGGTGACCTCCGAATATGCATACTCGACCGGTTGCTTATGCTCGATGCGGTAATTCAAATGCACCGACGGACCGCGCCGGCCCCAATAGAACATGTTGCCAGCGTTCGAAAGCACGGCATCTACCTTGAGACCAGCAGTCGCGCTATGAACCACAAGCTCGGTGAATTCAGCTTGACCGCGCAGAGGGTTCAGCAACACTTTGGCGTATCCGGCTGACACATCAAAAACGCCCAGGTCCATATCCCCAGAATCAGATGTAACGCTTCGTTCTTCACTGCCGAAGTTGACTAGGATTTCTGATACACTTGTATCACGATTCGTTTGCCCTTTGGCAGATCGCTTAAGAACCAGTTGGACCTTCGCATCGCAACTCAAGTGAAAGTAGACCGCTAGCTCTCTGCGTTTTGAATCGGAGCGCGGGCGGGCCTCATCCCTTGGAGCGACCAAAGAAATCGCATCTTGGCCCGCACGCGGCAGTCGTCCAGGCGGAACTAGAAAGGCGTTCCCAGCCAGCGGTATACTCCATTTTGCAGAAGCATCTTCAACTGTCGTATCGGAGGCCGCGCACTCCATCGAGAAACTTAGCCAACAAACGGTCAGCGCTATTACAACCAATCGCATCATCGCCTATTCCTTTTGTGCAGCAGCATCACCCGCGACTCACATAAGTAAGTTCGCTCAATCTTGTTTCTTAGCTTTCTCTTGGTCAGCCCGGCGCTGGTCCATTACCATGCCGGCCAGTTTCTGCATCGCGGCAAATCGACTTTTCAGCCCTCGGGCGTGAAAGATCCGCAACAAACAGGCTAGCATCTCAGCGTTGTCGGCATTCCGTTTGTCTAGGTGCGGTCGCCAACTGCCCTTTCGAACGCAGACAGCTTTCGGGCGAGTCATTTCCAACAATCCGGTTCGACCTCGGGTGCTTCCCCAGCCGCTTTGGTCGCGGCCGCCAAACGTCACGCGCGGATCGGCGGTGGGCACGATGATATCATTGATAACCACACATCCAGCGTCAATTTGCTCCGCCCAGTGTTCGGCATAAGAACGTGGACCGAAAATGGACATCCCCAGGCCGTAGGGACATTTGCGATCGGCCTTGAGTGCGTCCTCAACGCTCTCCACGCGGATGACCGAGGATACGGGTGCGAAGATGTCACTTCGAGCAATCTCCATCTCCGGTGTGACTTCATCCAGTACGATCGGCCGCATACTTGAATCACCGTCGCGGGGAATCCGTCCCGACACTAATTTCGCCCCTGCGTCCAGTGCTTCCTGTACGCATCTTTGCACCTGACCAAGAATACGCTGCGGGACCCGTGCCGCAGATTCTCCGTTGGCAAGCAGTTTTTCCTTAAGGGCCTTTGCTATGCGGTTGTGCGATGGCGTGGCGAAAATGCGGCGGGGGGCGATACAGGTTGCTCCACCGTTGAGACGTAACCCGTAGCTTAGGCAATCGACTACTTCGTCCAGTTTGGCCTGCGGCAGAACCAGTACGGCATCACAACCACTCAACTCGACAGTCGCCGGCGTAAGAGTCTCTGCTAGCTGTCGCAACACAGCTCGGCCGGTATGAACCGATCCGGTAAGGACAACTTTATCGACGCCTTGCTGGAGGTATCCCTGGGCGAGTTCGATCGACGTACCGACAACTTGAACAACGCCTTGGGGAATATCCGCATCGATGAGCAGATCCACAAGTCGATGCATGACTTGCTCGCACTCCGGTGCTGGCTTCACAATTACGGAATTGCCAGCAGCCACCGCTTGAATGACCTGCACACCGGGGAGTAACAGCGGATAGTTGCTGGGGGCCAAAATCAACACAGTTCCCCAGGGTTCAGCATGCTGCCGGATCGCTAAGCGGCCCATCCACCAAGCTCCGTTGAACATCGACATGCTCTTGGGAGCCAAAACTTGTCGGCCGGTTCGAGCCGTAAATCGACAGGCATCCGCTAGCGGCATCACCTCAGATGCAAGTTTCTCAGACTTTGAAGCATTGGGCCTCTCAATTGCCCCAACTAAATCATCGTAATGCTCAGCTATCAGGCTCGCGACGCGCCCAACTGCCGTAAGCCGTTTTCTTAGCAGTTGGCGAGCCCAAACTTGCTGCGCTCGGTTCGCTTCGTCAAGCGTCTGTTGAATCTCCTGCAGCATCCCTTAGCCCAAATCGATTTACTCTGCGGGTTCTGTATTGACCGTGCTGAATCGTATCAGAGTGTGGACTACAGCCAGCACTTTGAGAATAGGGCTGTTCACTAGAATACCGGCCCAGGCCAGTTGGGAGCGATTTGGGCCCCTCCCACCAAACACACAGGATCACAACGCCACGATCGCAACGCCAGGATCACCAGGCCAGGATCACATGGCCAGGATCGCAACGATTGTCCGGGTAGTGGTCTATTTCGAACTCGGTTCGCGCTGCCACCCCTCCTGGATAGCCTGCGTGGCCTGTAGCATCAGCCGATTCTTCGCTTCCAGATCCTGCGGTAGCGGCAATTGTGCCACGCCTAGCAAGCGTCGTAGCACCTCGACACCCGCCAGCGACTCAACCAACGTCCATTCAACTGACTCAGAGTCGCAACGCTCGCGGACCTGGTCCAACGCATCTTCCACGCCACATAGCTTCAGATGACCGACCAGAACGGACCAATCAAATTCTGGGTAACCCACGAATGCGAATTCTGGGTCAATCACTTTCACGCCATCCCGAGCTCGTAACCAGCTCCCGGGATAATAGTCCCCGTGCAGCAAGCACGGGCCATCTTGCAGGTAAATGCTTCCGAGCTGCAAGACACGCTTGGCAAATTCGGCATCCGTCCGCAACGCGTGACTGGCTTCGGTTAATCCTGGAGTAACTGCGTCCAGATCAACCGCCGGCTGCTCACGAAATGGCAGCACGAAAATGTGCTCGTAGTTGAGCCGACGTAGCTGGGCGTTCTGGAACGCTCCCGAACGATAATGACCGGCCGAAGCAACGTGGAGGCGAGTAAGCCAATCGACCAATGGATCTAGCAACTCTGACCAATCTGCTTGCTCAGGCGACCGGGCGTAAAGGTCAGTGGCGTCGACGGCTTGTCCTACATCCTCGAGAATCAATACCAATTGTGGTTCGATCCAATCGATTAGTTGTGGCATCATGCCTGACAGCACATCTTGCTTGGTCACAAACCTATAAAACTTGGCTTCATAGCCAATGCGTTGCTGCGGGGCCGGAATAAAATCATATTTCGCAACAAAGGGCCGTGATTGTTTCACGATCAAACTGCGCGTCACAACCTGTGAGGCCTGCAACCAGACGCGCAGGGTCACGTTCATATTTCCATCACCGGCTGGTTCGATTTTGCAAATCGTCTCGCCGGATTCAAGATGCCCACGATTTCGTAGCAGACGCTCGATTTCTAGTGGGGTATCGCTGTCAAGCCACTTAGGATTTTCACCTGCCATTCACCACGGCCTACTAACGAGATTCTTTAGAAGGAGCAACGGCGGATTTCGGAGCAGGGTTTTGCTCCTTCTCAACCAGCTCAGCATAGCGAGTCCATTCAACCGGCCATTGCAACGGATCTTCGCCGTAGTCGGCCAGCATGCGATCGCGGACCGCGTTTCGAAATCGCTCCGGGAACAGTTCAGCCCCGTAGCACGCGCCCGCAATTGCCCCCAAAACTTGCGCGTAGGAATCGGTGTCATGACCGAAATCGAGCGCCAGATGCATCGCAGCCAGCGGGCTGCCGGGGCAGAGTTTGAGTAAACAGAGTGGGACAAGCAGCGTAAAATGTGCGTCCCACCAAAACTTCGGTTCACCCCGGCTCTCCAGTAGCTCGTACATTTTTCCAGGACTCCCCCCAGTCTCCTCAACCAACTCATCCGCTAAGTCAAGCCAGTAGTTGAGACGTCTGCCGGCAAATGGCACTGCGGCAATCTCGTACGGGTCAGTATTGCGGAGAGCAGTGCAGAAGACCTCGAAACGTTCCTCTGGAGAAGACTGCTCGAGTTTATCGTCCAGTGCCGCTGCCAACCCAGCTACGATGGCTGCCGCAAAATCGCGGGCTTGCGGAGTATCTACAAAATCAATTCCAAAGGCAGCTTGGTAGGCAGCATCGCTTCTTCCGGCGTAAGCGATTGCCATATTGAGCAGAAGCATCTGCCCAGAACAATTATTCACACCCGACCAGAGACGTGCGGGTGGACGCGATGTTGCCAAATCTCGTTCGCCCAACAGCCACCGCGCCGCGTATCGATATTCGCGAAACCCTTCGTCCACCAGCTGCTGTAAATCTTCGGAATCCTCCCGGTCCGTTCGGCATCGAAATTGAACATACTCGTTTGCAAGAGATTCCGTTGTAAGCCCTGTTTTCTTCCGCAGGCAGCCCCTGACCGCGCGCTGCAACACGATCTTGTGGCGAGAATCATCCGTAATCGTCCCCGGCATCGCCTCGCGAAGCCACGGACCATAGGATGCGGTCGCCGGTCGCAGTTTGTCGTAGCCCAAGAGCGGCAAATCTTCTCCCAACCGCGCCAGCACCGGTGGCGTCAACGTCTTGCCTGACGGCCAGCGACGCGCATCACATAGCATTTGCTTGGCGGAAGGCTCGCTTGAGAACTCGATTGGGCCTCCTAGAGCGTCTCCGACCAAACTGCCGAGAACCAGCCCCAGTCGTCGTGAATTCTGGGGTTCTGCCGCTACAGCAGCTGGCTGGGCTGCACAGCCCGACTTGGCCACTGACACCGCAGCCGCCAGCCCTAGACTCTCGATGACGAACGTTCTGCGGTCAAATGCCAACGACCCTGCAACCCTCTCAAGAAATATGAACATCTGAGCATTCCGATAATTGAGCATTGTATCTTAGTCAGGCCGAGCGCAGCTGCTGTGAAGCATCGCACAAACTCAGTACTTCAGGCCACTTGCTTCCCTAGCAGCAACAGTTTTCTGGCCGTTTGTACTTGCCCAGTTTTCCGGCAATCGAGGGCATCGCATTGCTTCACCACCGGTCGATTAAGGCCGACTCGCATCAAAACGGCGCCTGCAGTAATGCGGAACGAGTGCGAGCGGCCCACCGGTTGGCAACGATAGGGTGGAGGTTCGACTACAATAAAACGAACAACAACATTGCCTGCATCCTCCTGAGAGGCTACCGCAGCTCACCTGCAGGCCAACAATTTATCGGAAACTGGCATCATGGAATCAATTTCCAATCAGCTACTCAATCAACACACCTACAGCTCCCTGTTGATTGTCGCCCAAGACAATACCAAAGCCGTTGTGATGATCGTGACCGCTCTGGCGATCATCGTTGGTATTTTGGGCGTCTTCGCAATCCTGGCCAATTTTTTCTGGTTGTGGGCACAGTCGTTTACCACGCAAGCTGGCATCGGTTTTCTAGACCTGATTTGGATGCGTTTTCGACGAGTCGACGCTCGCACGATCGTTCGTAGCAAGATCATGGCGGTCCAAGCGGGACTTTCCGATGAGGATGTCTCCGGCGAACAGCTGGAGGCGCACTACCTGGCTGGCGGCAATGTCCCCCAGGTTATTCGCGCTTTGGTTGCTGCCCGAAAAAGTCGCATCATCTCCCTTGCCTTTGACCATGCTGCAGCCATCGATCTAGCTGGCCGTGACGTACTCGAGGCGGTGCAAACCAGCGTCTACCCCAAGGTCATTGACTGTCCGCCCAAAGGTGCAGCCAGAAGCAGCTTGGACGCTGTCGCAAAAGACGGAATCCAAATGAAAGTGAAAGCCCGCGTTACTGTGAGAGCTAACCTTGAGCAGTTGATCGGGGGTGCGACAGAGGAAACGATTATCGCTCGCGTCGGAGAGGGAATCGTGAGCGCCATCGGCTCCGCGGCTGATCATACCGTCGTACTTGAGAACCCCGACATGATCTCCAAGGCTGTACTTGCCCGGCGCCTCGATTCACAGACCGCCTTCGAAATTGTCTCAATTGATATCGCTGACATCGACATCGGCGAGAACATCGGAGCGCGATTGCAGGCGGATCGAGCAGAAGCAGATATGCGGGTTGCCCGCGCACGCGCGGAAAGCCGCCGGGCGGCAGCGGTAGCAGCTGAGCAAGAAATGATCGCTCGAATCGAACAGAGCAGGGCACAACTCGTTGCAGCAGAAGCCGATGTCCCCAAAGCGATGGCCGAAGCCTTCAACACCGGCAAATTGAAGATCGTGGACTACTACCGACTCCGGAACGTCGATGCTGACACCCGCATGCGAACCAGCATTGCTGAAGGGGGTAGTGCGCAGAAACCGACCTCATCCGAACCTAGCGAAGATATTCGTTAGGCTCCCCGGAGATACGCGACTCCCATTCAAGGAACAGTCGGTTCGTGAGCGCAGATTCCCGCCGAAAAATTCTTGACTAGCGTCCCGATCATCGGACGTTTCCTCCAGGCACACTGAGATCGAAAAACAACGATGGCAAACGATTTAGAACGTTTCCTTGATCGAGCGGCTCAGCGGCTCAGCGAACAAGCCCGCCAAGCAGCCCAGGCGGAAGAGGCGTTTGAGGCACGGCGGCTTAGTGCTCGCAAGGAACGGAGTATGCAAAACTCGTTCGACGGCGATGACGAAGAAATCGTCGCAGAACTCGCAGAGAATCGACTCGAGCGCAGCGCAGACAGCTCTTCGTCCCAGGAGACACAGGTGCAGTCCGGCGCTGCCGGTTCCAGCGCACTCGCGGCTCGCTTGCACAACCCAGAAACTCTACAAAACGCTTTCATCGCCGGGATCATTTTTGATCGCAAGGTCCGGTAGAGTTTTGCCACCGATCAACATCAGGTGCAGGCCGAACTGACGTCACGACTCACACCAAACGGCCTACTCCGGCTCACGTCCACTCTCTTGTTCGGTCGCGGTTCTTACCGCACGAAATCCGAGATATCCCCAGCGTGCATCCTTGGGGCGTGGCCAAAGCTTTCCATCGTAGACAATCATCAGTGCCGTAGAGTCGTCAATTTCCTCTGCCGTCCACATGTAAATGACTTGCGACCGCGGGTTCCACATCGGCGTTTCTTTGTCGGGCCTAGTCTGATAACTCGCGGTTTGTGTTCGCTCGTCGTACACACCATTGCAGGGCTGGTTCGCGCGATATTGGGCGGCGACGATCTCCGCCGGTGTCGGCAAACGCCAAATGTTGAGCGGTTGCTCGCTCAACGTCTTGCCGTCCAACTCCAATCTTGAGCAAACGTCTTTCGCGCTATGCCACGACGTTCCGGATGTCGGCCAGCCTGGACCGATTGGCGCCCAAATGAGCTCCTGGTCTTTGTACTGTGTGCAGTGGGTGCCAAGTTGTCCATCATCGATTCGGGACGCCACTCGAATCGCCGGTTCCAAACCAAAGCCGATTAACGTCACGACAGGACAGCCAACCAACACCACCAACGGCGCTAGTTTCCCTTGAAAAGTCGCAAAAAAATACAGGACGGCTAGTAACAATAACGGAGTGACGATTAGAGATTGAGCTGCGAGTGAATTCGTGAAAAATCGAAGTGCGAAAATAGAAAGAAGCACATGTAGGACGGCGCCAATTCGCGGCCAGCGAATTGAAAGACCTCCCAGAACAAGAAACCCAAGCATCGGACTTAGGTATTGCCCCAGCAGCATTGCGATGTTCTTCAGTGTTGAGCTGTGATACCAACCTTCGTGAAAATTCTCCAAGATTCCCCACATAGACCAAAAACACGTAATGGCAGTGGAACCGATGACCGCTAGCCAACCAAAATGCTGTCGCCAGTTTCTTAGCACCTTTAGCCCCTCAAAATCGCACGTTTCCTTGTCGCAATCGTTCGCCCTGCTAACACAAACAACGGAACATCATCATCGTACACGGTTGAGTGATCACTGGGACAGCGTGTTAGCAAACTCCAACTAGACAGCGAACCTACCTGCTGCGGTTACTTTCCGGGGGCAGCGGAGTGCTTAATCTGCGAAGGGCAGACACCGACTGCATTAGGCAAGCTTGGAGATGTGTGTCCGGAGTCTTCCCGCCCAATGCCATCGTTGATCGTGAGCAGCAGCAACAACCATGGGCTGGCTTGCGTGAACAATTCAGCCTACGGCACTAACAACTGAAAGACCAAGAACAATTGAAAGAACCCGCTCGATTCTTCGGCACAGACAGCGATTGTTTTTCGATCTCGGTACAAACTGACACGAACGACCGAACCGAGAAATAGCTGTTTGTCGTTGACCAAGCCGGCACAACTACGCTTATGAACCGTAATGCGGCCGAAAACTGTTCTCTCGGAACAAGGACATTGCCCTTTCCAGTGATCCTTTGCGGCTGGTAGCCCGAGTTCCGTTTTTCCATTGAATCACGGCTCGCTTTTTACCAAGCGGTAGGACCGGACATAGTCGATCAGCGCTGTGTTCTTGGCCTCATCAACTAGCTCACGTGCCGTTGGAATCGGCTGCCAGTCGTACGTTTCGCAGACGAAAGTCATCGATAGCGGATGACGAAACGGGCGGGCGTCAAACTTCTTTGATGGGTGCAACGTGTAGGCGTGCTTTCCATCGGCATAAAAGACCAGTGTGTTTGCATCGACCCACCACAATCCGTAGGTGTGGAAGTCATCGGCGACTGACGAAGCAAGTTTGACCTGATCGGTGACCTTAGTTTTCCTACGCTGTGTCCCAGCATCCTTGGATTTATAGGCACTCATGGCGGTGGACTTCATGAAATCTTTGTGCTGGTCTGATTTGCCAATTGTGAACTGAGCGATCAGCTCTTGTTTCAACGATCCACCGTTTAGTTTGATGTCGTCGCTGACAAACCAGAAATTTGACGACGCAGACAGTTGCGATGCTTTCATACGACACTCGTAGTAGCCGTAGAGAGCTCGCTGTTTGGCTTGAATTGTCCCGGCCGCGATCGTGAACTCACCATCTGCGGGTATGAGAGGCTCCAGTTGGATCCGGAGTAATCCGTCTTCAACGGCCACCGACGATGGCATGAACTTGCCAGGTGCGCGGCCTACCCAGTTCGGATTGTGGTCGTGCCATTTGCTTCGATCAAGTTGCTTTCCATCAAATTCGTCAGTCAGCGAGTCGATCGATTCCCAACGAAAACCATGGGGTGCGGTCGGTAAGTTGGATTGAAGTGTCTGCGGCACCACCAGGACACCATCGTTGCTTCCACATGCAAAATTACTGTAATGAACCGGGTTCTTCGTGGGCGTTTTTTCCCAAGCAACTTCGATTCGGCCATCACCGAGGACGATGTTCTGGAGCTTCGTGCGCAGCACGTCCAGCACAGTGCGATACTGCGGATCAAAAGCGAGGTTTTGAATCTCACTTGGATCGCTTCGAAGATCGAACAGTGTCGGTTCAATATCCTTCAACTCAGCGTTCATCGCCCACCTGAAATCTTCACCAGCATTCGCCGCGTTGATGCCGGGTTTGTCGCGGGGACGAATCTTCATGGCGAACTTGAAATCTTTGGTGCGAATCAATGCTCGCGGTCCTGTCACCCACGTTGGTTCAGCAATGATGTAGTCGCGTGGACGCAATTCGCCTGCAGCCGTTTTGGCCAGATCACGTCCATCCAGGTAAGCGTATTCAGGTGTGCTGAGGTCGATGCCGGCGGCGGACAGAAACGTCGGTGCCATGTCGACGAACTCGGTAAAGTCCTCCACTACTTTGCCAGCGGGAAACTTCGTCGTGTCTGACGATACCACGATGATCGGATTGTGCAGGTCCGTGTCGTAGTGAGAGAACTTGCTGACCATTCCGTGTTCGCCGAGTCGCCAGCCGTGATCGCCGCAGACGTACAGGACCAGCCAGGGTCGCTTTTGTTCTTCGGAATACTTCACGAATCCATCAACCGCCTTGCCCACCAGCAAATCGCCGTACGCACAATAGGCGTAGTAGTCGGCGATCATTTGGTGCTTTTCTTCGTCTGTGAAATGATCGGTTCGCGAATTGCCGAACAGCTTTTGCAACTGCGGCGGGAAAGCTGCAAGCTCCTGTTCGGTGAATTCAGGAATGTTGTAATTCAACTGGCGGAACTGTTCGCGAAACTCG
>DNPC01000711.1 GCA_003501565.1 Planctomycetaceae bacterium
CGGCAGCCTGCTGTCTGCACAGGGCAGCGCGGCTGAGAATGGTCCCAACCTGACGGGTAGATGGGTTGGCACCTGGGACCAGCCTGCGGCGGGTAAACAAAGGCGCGACCACCGCGGTTCGCTGCGAGTGCGACTCCGTCCAGTTGGTCCCGGGCAGTATCGCGGCGTTTTCGCAGGGCGTTTCGCTGTAGTAATCCCTTACATTTACCGAGCCGACGTCTATCAATACGGCCATACGATTACGAGCACGCGACGACTTGGCCCTCTGGGAAATTACTCGATGAATCTGAGGGCTAATGGTAATAGCCTGCGTGGCGGCTGGTCCGCAATGGGGTATCGCGGGAACATTCAATTGCAACGTCGCTAGTCTCGATCCTCCTGGAGGACTTCGGCAACTCTATGAGTAATTTCTCGCTCTAGCTCACTGGGTAAACCGCCACGCTTAGCGGCGGCCACGTTTTCAGATAGATGCGCTAAGTTGGCCGTCCCAACAATGGTCGTGTTGACATGCTTTTGGCTGAGTGTGTACCGCAGAATAAACTCTGCCGGCCGCATACCTGCCGGCAGCACCTCATCCAGCTTCGCGCGAGACCAAACAGCATTAAGCTTTTCACGTTGAATTTCGGCCTGGGGACCTCCCTGTGCGATACCTCCGCGGACGATGGTGCCCATGCCACGGGCCGAAGCCAGTCCTAGTAGTTGACTATGCTCGGGAGCCAAACAAGAGAAAGGCAGCTGCACCACGTCGAATGCCCCGCTTTCTATTAACTCCCTGGCAGCTGGCAATTGGGTGGATACACCGACCTGTCCGATAACGCCCTCTGATTTCTTATCGTGCAGTAAATCGATCAAGCCTGCTTGTCTAAGTTGCTGGTAGTCACCACCGTGGAACTGGAGCAGGTCAATAAAATCGGTTTGCAATCGCAACAAACTAGATTCAATATTTTGTAGTATGGAGTCACGAGACCAAGCTGGCTGAATCTCCAAGTGATCTGCGTGTTGCACCGCCGTGCGACCACACTTCGTTGCAATTCGAAATTCACTCCTGCGGGAACTGAGATAGCGGCCGATACGTTCCTCGGCAATCCCATAGACAGTCGCGGTATCAATAAAATTGATGCCTGCATCTAGGACGCTATTCAAAACGCTTTCTGCCCTGGCTTCATCGACGGTTCGCACACCCCACGTACGCGGGCCGCGAAGTCCCATACTTCCGAAGCCCAACCTAGTTACGGCCGGTCCATCTGTGCCAAGTCTGTGTTGCTCAAGCATCAATGTAACAGTGTAGTGCAACGACGTTGAAGCTGGCGTTGATCACGCCCCCGTGGCTTAGGTTTGGCCAGCTACGCAGCCTGCAGGCGCTGTGCCACATCTGTGCCAAGTGGATGGCTATCGCAGGCCAAGCCGGACACAGCACAATGCAAAGAAATGAAACACCATGCACACAACCACGAGCAGTCCACTGAACCGATGGACGGCGATCGCAGCCAACATATCCTGAGTGCCGAGAACAGGCAGCATGCTGAGAAACATGGTTCCGGCGGTTACGATTCCAGCGACCACCAAGCCCCAGGCACTCCAGCGTGCGACCCACCAGCGGTTGTCACTGGGGATATCGGTGCCACGCGGCAGGTAGAAATAGGCAATCGCGAGCAACAAGAAAACGAAGGCTCCCGCTCCTGCCATATGTGCCAGCAGAGCGTAGCCGAGCATATGCCCCTCAGTCACAATAGCGCCAAAGCTCGAAACGGCCAGCACCAAAACTACGATGGTGAAAACCAGGTAGCTGATCTTAGCGAGCCAGTTTCGACCAGTGATCTTATGCTCGCCGCGCCGGGTTGCCAGCACCCACAACCCACCAAGCCCTAGCAAGGCAACGGTTGCTAGCCCCGCAGCATTCATGGCTTGTGTAAAGTCGACTACGGGAAGTTCAGCTATCATAAACATCGTTCTGCACCCCAAAACCTACGCTGTTTCACCGACGCCAAAAGCTACTCAAGTTCACCGCACAGGCACTTACGGCTACTACGCAGGTCAATCCCAACGCAATCAGTCCAAATATCTTGAACACGCTGCGACCATCAAACATGCTATTCCAAATGGATAGTTTTTCGACGTCCAATCCCTGGATGTTGCTGATTGCGAAAGCCTCAGTTTCTTGATCGGGTAGAAGACCGACGGGACGAACTTGTGTTGCGAAGAGTGGTGCATCGGTGCGATGGCAATCTGTGCACCCGCCGATGCCCAACGACTGGCTAGCTGGGCGAACACTGTGTGCCATCGGCCAGGCATAGGGCTCCGCTGCATCGCCAAGTTCATCTGCGGAAAGCTCACGCAAGTCGTCCGCTTCGCCCAACGCAAAACCTTGACCACCGGTGATGTAAACGGCGATCGATTCTGGGAAACCTTCTTCGAGTTCCTTCAGGGCCTTTACCATTTTCTCTGTGATTTGCTCCTCGCGAAGTTTCTTTGTCAGGCTTTCAACCTTCGCCTTTTCTTCTTCAGTCCATTCCTCTTCTTTCGTCCGATAACGATCGCCCAGCGCCTCTTTCTTTTGTGATGACGACAACTTGACCTTAGCCAGATCTTCGGTGAAGTCCCGCTTGGTACGCAGGCCTTTGCGCACAATCTCGCGGGCTTGTTCGGGGTTCAGCGGCTGTATGCCGGAATCTGTCAGCAGTCCCCAGTAACTGGGCCACATCATGCGGTGGGGAGTGAGTTTTGCGGACGGGTGCCCACTAGCCTCCACGTCGGAATCATCGTCAGAATGATCTCCTTCGGCTGTTGTGGGTGGATGCCAGTCCAGCGGCAGTAGCGCTGATGCCACAATGCCAGGAGCTTCATCCCCGTTTCGGCGTACATGTTCACCAAGTCGATGGGCAATTGAATTGAATTGGCGAGGAAGAGTATCCGAAGGGAGTTTGCCGCTATGACATGCTGTGCACGAAAGCTTTTCAAAGTGCAGCGGCGGCAAGCCTTTATGTAGCGGTTTAGGAGCGCCCAATCGCCCGGCAACTGTGCCTGAACCGTCGGATCCTAAATGGCAACCCTGGCACGAAAAAGACTCCGCGGATGCTGAAGGATGTTGTTCACCGACGAACCCTCGGACCGTCTCGTGATCAAGACCGTTGCGATGGCAGTCGGCACAGGCGATCCCCGCACGAACATGAACGTCTTCATCATGCAGCCACCGACCGCCTGTTGCGGTATCGGTAGAGATATTCGTATGGCAGTAGTAGCAACTGTCATTGGATGGCTTGCGAACCAAGTCGAAGAAGATCATTCCGTCGTGCCGAAATCGCTGAGCATCGTAAGTGATCTTAGGAAGTTTGTCCGCGTCTTCGGCTCGATCAAAGTCGTCTTTGAGCCGAAGGGAGTTCTTGTCGACGGTACCGATTCCCATCGCGACAGTTGGCGCATAGGCGAAATTGCGATCTTCAATTTGTTCGGTCCATGCAAACGGGCTGTAGCCGCTACCGGGACGATGGTGGCAGAGCATGCAATCAACCGGCAGCTCTCCGGTAACGTTGCTTAGATCGACGAAATGCTCTGGAGTTACGGCCTCACCATCCGTCTCAGGTTCGTCGTCATCCTTTGGGTCTTTCCAAGTCGGCAATTTGAATTCGGGGCGGTGTTCAAGTGATGCCGCCGAACCGGGGCCACCACCGGGCAAGAATCCACCAAATTTTTCAGCCATTTGCCAGCGCGAAATCTCGAGTTTGTCGGGATTAAAGGTCCCTTGCCAATCGCGATAAGAAAGTGGCATGTGGATGCCGTTGGCCAAATCCGACCAGATCCACGGTTGTCCGGGTCTGCCGCGTCGTGACGACTGCTCTACCGCGTCGAAATGCCAGCCATGAGAAATCGTGTTAAAGTCGTGGCAGCGACCACAAGTCTGTTGCGGCGAGTAGGGTGGGGCGTCATCGTCGTCTGGGGCGATCGTTCGCCCACTGGCATCCCGCAGCTCAATCCAGTGGACGTAACCACTTTGGTTGTCGCTGGTCGCATAGTTCTGCGCCGGAGCGAATTCAGTTCGCCCGAGAATGGTCAACGTGGCCACAGATAACGCGACAACAATTCGCACCGGTGGCAGCATCGTTTTGAACATGGCATGACCCACATGAAGGGCTGAGGGCTTGGACTTCTACTCCCGCGTGGCGGACTCGCTATTATGCCCCGCTGCCGTTGGTTTCGAAAGATGGCCCGCCATCACTTGGTTTCTGCGATCAGCGGTTTCGGAAGATGGCCCCGCCACCGAAAACCTAGCTGCGGTAAACGTCCCCGGCGGCTCCTATCCACAGCAACCGCTACAAGAAAGCGAGAAGATAGGTCACGAGCGCTTACTACCGTCGCAGGTTGAGTGAGACGTTCGGACCAGTGCCTGAAAAAAAAGGCCTCGCAGATGCGAGGCCTTTCGAGTTCGCTGTGTCCGCAGGACGATTACAGTTCTGCGTCGACGCCAATCTTGATTAGCTGTCCCTTGCTGTTGGCATCTTCGGCCTCACCGAGGACGGTGATGTAGAGTGCCCCATCGGGTGCAAAGGCCATTGCGGTAGGCTTGTCGAGGGACATGATCTTCACGGTCTTTATGCCGTTGTCGGCTTCTTTGTCTTCGACGATTTGGAACAATCCGCCTTGAGTAGTGTCCGCCCAAGCATAATCAAGTACATACATACGCTTGCGTTTGCTGTAGGCCACGGCACAGATGTCGTGCAAACCGGTTTCGATGTTCAGCTTCAGCTTTTTGTCCGCAGTATAAAAGCTGAGCAAGCTGTCGCCAGGAATGCTAATTTCACCCATTTGTCCAACGACGATGTAGCCGCCTTGTTCTCCGGGGCTCATCGCAATTCCAACTGGAGCATCGACTTCCGTGGCTTCCTTGGTTGCCAGGTAACGTTCGTAGTCGGTGAGCGTTCCGTCTTTGATGGTTGCTCGCGAAACCCATCCCTTGGTGTCGTCGCCATTGCAAGTCACGTACACGTACTCACCATCACTGGCGAGCGCGTAGAAGTTGCCTTCGCCCTTGATATCTTCGGTCTCTTCTAGGGCGAATGCCGCGACGGTGGCATCAGCCTTGATTGGCTTGCCATCTTCGGGCAATTTGTAGACTCGCAGCAACTCCGCTCCATCGGGTTGTCCTCCACCACCGACAACCAAAGTGTCTTTGTCCAAGAACAACAGGCCAAGCGGACCGATGTTGACCTTGGGCCCTTTGCCGTAGACATCCTTGGGGAAGTCGGTGATAACGGGCTCCGCTTCGCCAACACCGAGTTTGACGATTTGGTAATTTCCAGAGTCGGCGATGAATACCTCACCGGTTTCGGGTTGAATTGCGATGCCACATGGATTGTTGAGGCCCTCGAGTACAACCTTTGCTTCGGTCTTGAATTCTTGCCCAAGACCGTTGCGCATCGTCTCGACAGCATCAGGAGTAATCAAATCCTGTTCGCCGATTTCTTTCTTGTCTGTCTCTTCCTGAGAGTCTGCTCCCGTTGCGTCTTGACCGATTGCCGAGGGGCTGATCGCGACGAGACTGGTTGACAGAGCAAGCATCCATAGCGATGCCCAATGTTTAATCTTCACAGTGGTTCTCCGGTGTAGTTAGATGGTTAATGATGTGTGGGTTCGTTGAGCCGAAATCACTCTGGCAGTTTGGGCGGCTTTATCTCCGGGTACGAGTCGCTGGTCAGGCCCTCTTTGAGGAACGCAACAAGCGCAGCTTTCTTTTCTGGCGTGAATCCGAGTTCGAAGATCTCTTCGTCCAAGTAGTCATTTGCATTGCCGCCCTTATCGTAAAAGTCAACGACTTCTTCCAGGGTCTTGAGGCTACCGTCATGCATGTAAGGTGCGGTACGAGCGATATCACGCAGCGGTGGAGTTTTGAAACTGCCGCGATCACCTTCCATTTTGCTTATCGCCTCACGTCCTTGGTCAGCAAATTTTCCGTCGGCAAACCCGACTCCGATGTTATGAAATGCATTATCACTGAGGTGCCCACCAGCGTGGCAGGCTGAGCAGTTGGCTTTTCCGAAGAACAGCTTCATACCGGCCTTGGCCTGATCGCTAAGCGCATCTTCATCACCAGCCTTGTAACGATCGTACGGAGAATTGCCAGAGACAATCGTACGCTCAAAGGACGCGATCGCCTTGGCAAGATTCTCTGCAGTGACTCCGTCATCAAAGACCTCTTCAAACTGGCTCTTGTAACCCTCGATGGCCGCGATCCGCTTAACGGCTTCTTCCACGGGGAGGTTCATTTCAATTGGATTGGCGATTGGGCCAAGTGCCTGTTCCTCCAGCGTTGCAGCTCGGCCATCCCAGAATTGAAGGCGGTGGTAGGCGCTGTTAAGGATTGTAGGAGCACTGCGTCCGCCGCGCTTGCCCTCGAATCCAGCTGCGGTCGCCTCGCCGTTGGACCATCCCTTCTGTGGATCGTGGCAGCTTGCGCAGCTGACAGTGTTGTCCTTGGAGAGTCGAGGGTCGAAGTAGAGTTGTTTCCCGAGCTCAACTTTGGCCGCGACCTGCGGATTGCTTTTCGGGAATTTGATCTTTCGCAAGCCCAGCGGCAGGTCACTGTCGGCTGCTTGGCAAGTAGTTGAAAAGCTCAGGGCGAGCGTCAGCATGACAGCCAACCCAACGGCTCTGGCTTGCATTTCCCCTAACCTATCGCGATCGCTAGTCGCCAGCTGTCTCATCGCAGTTCGCCTCGACAAAATGGAGATAGAGTACATTTCTTCCGTAACGGCCCAATCAGCTTTCTCTCCGCAAAACGAACGGCGCGGATCTTGGGCAAACAATACCGACCATTATTCGCATCGTAGCAAACTTGGGCAGGCCCATCGGCCAGCAGCACCAGCCATTTGTCCGCCCCCCCGATTTGCAGCTGCGTCTTTCGCTGGCGATTCAATAAAATGCCGTCGATTGCGAATATGATAGAATTGATGCCGAGAAGCTCGCCAGCTGATGCACGATCGACGATTGGCAAGGCAGCCAAGTCCACCTAGTAGCCTTCCAACAGAAACACGCTGTGACCACGCCAAATGACCGCTCAGACGAGCTGCCGGATGATTTGAGCCGAAATGAGCCGAGGGCAGCCGAAGGGACCGGTCCGGCGGATCCCTTGGAAGTCGAGGTCCAGAAGGCCCTTGCCGACTATATGAATAAATGCGATTCAGGCGAGGTGCTTGATCGGAAAGAATTTATCCGGCAACATCCGGAGCTCGGCGGCGAACTCGCGGACTTGCTAAGTGTTGCGGACTGGATCGAGGATTTAGCAGGCCCCAGAGTTGCGGATCTGGCAAAGTCC
>DNPC01000081.1 GCA_003501565.1 Planctomycetaceae bacterium
CGTCACCTGTGTGCGGACACCTCTGGGATCGGAGTCGATCGTCCGGGTGCTTTTGCTGAGTACATTAGTCTTCCGATGACGAACGTGTGGCGGCATGCTTCCACGATCGATCTGGATAGTGCGGCAATCTTTGACCCATTCGGAAACGCAGTCCACACTGCCCTGTCTTTTGATGTACTCGGTGAAGACGTGTTGATTACCGGGGCCGGGCCGATCGGATGTATGGCGGCGGCTGTAGCCAGGCATGCCGGCGCAAGGCTGGTGGTCGTTACCGATGTCAATCCTTGGCGACTCGACCTGGCGAATAAACTGGGCGCGACTCGGACCGTAAACGTAAGCAAAGAGAGCCTTGCCGATGTTCAACAAGAACTTGGCATGACCGAAGGCTTTGATGTCGGACTCGAAATGTCAGGTAACGCCGATGCATTTCGCAGTATGTTGTCCAACATGGCACACGGCGGCAAGATCGCGATGCTTGGCATTCCGACAGAGAATATCGCGATCGACTGGAACGAAGTGGTCTTCAATATGTTGACGATCAAAGGAATCTACGGTCGTGAGATGTATGAGACGTGGTACAAAATGACAGTCATGCTGCAAGGCGGTTTAGACATCTCGCCAGTGATCACCCATCGCTTTGACTACCTCGATTTTCAAGCTGGCTTCGATGCGATGGTGGGTGGACATACCGGCAAGTGCATTTTGCAATGGTCGTGAGCAGAGTGTGTAATTCAAATGGAGCCGCGTAAACTATGCGGCGTTATTGATATCCAATCGAGAACCGAGAGAAGACTCAGCTAATGTATGGCGCATTCCAAGAACACCTAGCAAACCAACTTGCCGAAATTGACCAAGCTGGATTGACCAAAGCCGAACGCATTATTCATTCGAGCCAGTCCGCGAATATCGAAGTCCCGGATGGTCGCGTACTAAATATGTGCGCGAACAACTACTTGGGGCTAGCTCAGCATCCCGCGGTACAAGCAGCTGCGATCAATGGTGCCGAACGTTGGGGATATGGCCTGGCGAGCGTGCGGTTTATTTGCGGGACCCAAGCGGTTCACAAAGAGCTCGAATCAAAGCTGAGCGAGTTCTTGGGAACAGATGATACGATTCTCTACACATCATGCTTCGATGCCAACGGTGGGCTGTTTGAAACACTCTTGACGGCTGAAGATGCGATTATCTCTGACGAGCTGAATCACGCCAGTATCATAGACGGTGTAAGGTTATGCAAAGCTGCCCGCTACCGCTACAAGAATAACCACATGGCCGACTTAGAAACGCAACTCAAGGAGGCCTCCGGCGCCCGTTTCCGCCTGATCGCCACCGACGGCGTTTTCTCAATGGATGGCACGATCGCCAATCTGCCGGATATCTGTGACCTTGCTGACAAGTACAACGCACTGGTGATGGTCGATGATTCGCACGCGGTCGGTTTTATGGGAGCGACAGGCCGTGGGACACACGAACACCATGATGTGATCGAGAGGATTGACATTATCACCGGGACGCTTGGCAAGGCGTTAGGGGGCGCGAGCGGTGGCTATACCGCAGGGCATCGAGACATCGTTCAGTTGCTCCGCCAGCGGTCGCGCCCGTACCTGTTTTCAAATTCTGTTGCCCCGCCCATCGTTGCCGGTACACTGGCGGCGCTCGAAATCCTTGAGCAATCGACCGAATTGCGTGATCAGCTTGAGGAAAATACTCGCTACTTCCGAGGAAGAATGGGTGAGCTGGGATTTGACATTGTGCCTGGGGAACATCCAATTGTTCCGGTGATGCTTGGTGACGCGCGTCTCGCCAACGAAATGGCTGACTTGATGTTGCAGCAAGGCGTTTATGTGATCGGGTTCTCCTATCCAGTCGTTCCGAAAGGCAAAGCTCGGATTCGCACACAGATTTCGGCGGCACACTCGCGCGAGGATCTGGACAAGGCTGTGGCTGCATTTGTTTACGCTCGCGAGGAACTCAGCAGCAGAGGACAAACGGTCCAAAGCTGAGAACCAATTTTCGGTTAGGCGGTGAGTAATTCATCCAAAATGGCAGGGCTGGCAGCCTGGAGCATATCGAGGACCTGTTCGAAGCCCTCGTCGCCTCCGTAGTAAGGGTCGGGGACTTCGTCGGGCCAATCCCCTTCCAGGTAGTCACTGAGAAGGCGAATATGCTGCGACTCGACTTCGTTGACAAGAGCCTTTAGTTCCCGCAGATTCTTGTGGTCCATCGCGATGACCAAATCAAATTCTGCAATATCTCTGGGCGAGACCATCCGCGAACGACTCGTCAGTTCGATATCGCGGTTGGAAGCAGCCAAACGCATCCGGCGATCGGCTGGTTCGCCAATGTGGTAACTGCTTGTGCCGGCGGAATCGACAAAGATGTCATCCGCCACGCCTTGCTGCACAGCCAGCGTTTGGAGAACACCTTCTGCAGCCGGACTACGGCAAATATTTCCCAAGCAAACGAACAAAACGCGACGTTTGGGTGTCGAGGAATCTGAAGTCATCGGCGCTGCTTACGTGAGGGAAGAAAGTGGTCTTAATTCGGGGTATGGCTACCGTTTGTTCTGAGAACGGTTGGAAATCGAAGCGTTTAGCTCGCCGGTCAGAGCAATTCAAGGCGACTGAGCGCGGCTAGTTGAGAACATAGTAATGTGCCGAATTGGGCCCGACGCACTGCGTTACAACGGCTCGTTTTACAAATGCTAGCAACGCCTTTACAAATTTTTCACAACGCGAGCTAGTAGTTCGAGCTATAATAAAGTTACTGTCGAGGCGGACTATTGGAAATGAGATGCATTAAGCAGATACGTCGCATCATTGTCCTGCCGTGTGTTCTGTAGGGGATTTGCTCATGATTCGCAAATTCAAGCCCAAAGATCGCGTTGTATACACACGGGATAAATACAGTAATTGCCCCGGGCCTCGTGCCAAGAATGTAGTTGCGGCCCCCAATGGGGAATCTTACCAGTATCAAGTTGACAAATACTGGTTGGTCGATGAGATACGTAGCGACGGACAACTCGTGTTGCGTACACGAACAGGGAAAGTGCACGTCGCCGCTCCGAACGACCCTCGCCTGCGTCGGGCGTCGATTCTTGAACGACTGTTCAAGGCAAGCCAATTCCCGTCTAAAAAAGAACTCGACAATCGCCAAGTCGGGCGCGGCAATTCGCAGATGGCGTCGATGTAACCCGCTTGCGGTAGAGTGCTTCAAACGAACTAGAAAAGGGCCAGCTAGAATGCTGGCCCTT
>DNPC01000134.1 GCA_003501565.1 Planctomycetaceae bacterium
AGGTTACGGCGGAAATGGACCTTCGACTAAGACGGGTGGTGGCGGTCGTTCTCGAGGCGGACGCCGACCGAACAACAATCAAAACAAACGCCGCCGCGGCCCCGGGAACAACGAGTCGTTTCCTGAGCCAATCGTAGATGAAAACGGCGAGATTCCGTTGCTGGAGTTCGAGGGCATCCTCGAGATGCATCCCAACGGCTACGGTTTTCTTCGAGCCGCCGACAACAATTATTCACGTGAGCGAACCGACCCATTCGTTCCTGGAACAATGATCGAAAAGTTCGGTCTTCGCCAAGGCGTGAACATCAAGGCGATGATGCAACAGGCACGACGCCAACAGGGCCCGCGAGTCCGTGAAATCCTAGATGTCGATGGCCTGAAGCCTGAAGAATACGTTGAGGTTAAGAATTTCGACGACGATAAATCACTCACGCCGATCAACCCCGAAGAGTGGTTGAACCTTGAGGTTGGTAAGGAGCCGATTACCAATCGCGTCATCGACCTACTTGCCCCCCTCGGGAAAGGCCAGCGTTCGCTGATCGTTGCACCGCCACGCAGCGGTAAAACAATCATGCTGCAACACATTAGCCGTGGCATCGCTGAGAACCATCCGGATGTCAAACTGATGGTGCTGTTGATTGATGAACGGCCTGAAGAAGTAACGGACATGCGCCGGAACATTAAGAACGGCGAAGTCATTGCTAGTAGCTTGGACATGGACGTCGATAGCCACGTCCGGCTAAGCCAATTAGTGATCGATCGCTGCAAGCGCCTGGCTGAGATGGGTAAAGATGTTTTCTTGCTGATGGACTCAATCACTCGCCTTGCCCGCGCGTTCAACAAGTGGGTTGGAAACGCAGGGCCGACGATGAGCGGCGGTGTGAACATCAAAGCCATGGATGTCCCCAAGAAACTCTTCGCGACCGCTCGTGCGTTCGCCGAAGGTGGGTCGCTGACAATTGTCGGGACCGCTCTTATCGATACCGGTAGCCGCATGGACGACCTGATTTTCCAGGAGTTCAAAGGGACCGGTAACATGGAACTGGTACTCGATCGCAAGCTGGCCGATCGCCGCGTCTGGCCGGCTATCGACATTGCCCAATCCGGTACGCGGCGCGAAGAACTGCTCCACGATAGCGAGACGTTGAATGCCGTCACGATGCTACGGCGCACGCTCAACTCAATGCACCCCGTGGAAGCAATGGAGCAATTGACGAAGCAACTTGGTCGCTTCGACTCAAACTCCGACTTCATCAAGCTTATTGCCGCCTCAGGCGATCGCTAAGCGGCAAGAATGCTGACTCCGCACGAAGCAGCTAGCACTAGCGAGTGCTTGGATTGCATTAGCGGGACTACTGCATAGCATTTCAACGTGCTTATTCGCGGTATCCAGCAAACGCGCGAACACTTGGCTCCAGACGCCCATAGCTTTCAGGCACCTGCCTATCGCTGCGCGTCCTGGACCATCGCAGTCTCGAGAAGGGCTACATACATCAGCCCAAACCGCTCACGCTCAGCACTGCTCGCTCAAGCTAAGCGGCGCGACGGTAGACTAGATCTTTGTAAGCTACCAAGATTTCGTACATGTCCTGCGGGATTTCGATCGTGTCGTCCTTGAAATCTTCCAACCACGCACGATTGGTTGAGATCGCATCTCGCAATAACTCGAATACTTCTCCAGCCCCCACGCAAACGCGAACCGGCTCACGCTCGAAGGGGTCCAGCGGATCAATTCGCCCCGCGATACAAGATGCCTCCAGCGCAGCCAAGTCTTCGTCCGTTGGCTCATCATCCAGCTGGTCTAGTGTGCTCCGCAGAGCATCGTTCGCTCGTGAATTTGGACCTACAGCCTGGCCTAACCCCTGGGGTTCGACCGACTCCTGCGATCCATCCAATTGAGCCTCAGAATCAAAGATGCGAAGCCCAAGAGGGTTGTCGCGTCGTGGTAGGCTGGGCATATTCGCTCCGAGTCTCGATGTAGGTCTAATGCGAAGTAGTAATCGGTACAGGAGGTTATCGGATTGGCAAACTTTGCGGGTTAAGTCAACTTTGCCGATTCTTCAGACTTTTTCTGAACAGATTACCGGGCGACCTACATGGTTCCGCCACCAGGCCACCAGGAGGGGCAAAAGTGAGCAATGAAGACTCGCGGTGGGCTTATCCTGCAGCGTGTCTAGTATTGAGCAATGTTAGCTGGTTTTCATGCTTGCTTCTGTAGCCGGAGACGCCAGCCCCCATCTTTGGACATTCTCGCACACTACACGACATACCACCCTCTTCAGATAGTCGCGACAGAGTATTCTGATCGCTGCCCCAAGATAATGGTTCGTGATGTGGCCGAGACTTTACGCATGTTGGCCCCGAGAGCACTCGGCGATTCGACCATGAGTTCGCGGCACGGCCTCGACAAACTCAAATACTCGAACGAACAGCATCAAGCTTGCGATTGCCAAGTAGCTGAATCGCTTGACAATGTATTGCCACTTGCTTAGATTCGCGCCTCCTGGTTCTGGCGGGATGATCACCAGATTTTGTTGAGCCATTGATTTGGCCATGTGCAATTGCACGGTCCTATTGCCCTCGTGCGTCCCCATTGCGGTCGCAACTTTGTAAATCCAAATGCCCGCAGTGCTGGTACGCAGTAGTACTGCTGGGCCGAAAGCGTTCTGTTTCCATGATTGATCTCTCTGGGGTTGCCCACCAACTTCATCTTTCAGTTGAGCAAATTCGCATTGCCGCTGATCTTCTACAAAAGGGCTATCAACCTGCTTTCATCCAGCAATATCGAGCGGATGAGACTGGGAACCTCTCCCGTGACGCATTGTGGGCGCTGAAGCTTGAGATCGATCGGCAGCAGCGTCTGGCTACCGCCCGCGTTCGTTTGTCGAGTCAGCTGCCCAAGGATGCAGAGCTCGATGATGAAGCCAAGAAGTTCATCGAACAAGCCGACACAGAGCTTGGTGTCGAGGCCGCATTGAGGGCCTTCCGCGCCCGTCGCAGCTTGGAAACTTCGCAAGCGGCAGACGCTGTCGCTGGGTCATTGCTTGAAAAGATGGTCGCCTATGAAGGTCAACCCATCTCAGACCTACAGGCATGGGTCGCAGAACAACTTGGTGTTACACCTGAGGAAGCCAGCACGGCTCTGCAAAAGACGGAGGAGCTGGTCGGGGCACTACTTCTGTGCGACACCGGTTTTATGCAGCAGCTCCGCACGTATGTCCAGCGGAAAGCTCAAATTCGCGTGGAATTGGTCGAGGCTTCGCAAGGTGGAAACAAGGAACCCAAGAAAGCCACGCCCCAAAACGATGCGGCAGAAAAAGTAGAAGCACCACCCGAATCCGAGACCTCCCACACAGCGGCCGGAGATACTCCACAATCCGGCGATTCGGCCGCTGCACAGACTGAACGATCCACAGCTTCGGCCGCTGCGCAGCCTGAAACACCTGAGGCGTCTAACGCCGCAGAAGATCAGCCCCTGCCAACGGGCACGGCAGAACCAGCCAGTGGCGATGCAGAATCAGCTAGTGATGCGGTTCCGCCGGCAGCAGAAGAAGAAAGTGCAACAGAAGCACAACCAACTACCGCCGCCCAGGAAACGGCTGCTCAGGCTCAAGGTGCCACCGAAGGCAGTGACTTACCGCCCCACGGCGATACAGTTGCTTCGGCTGAGTCCCCGGAGACGATTGTGTCTTCAGAGGCGACTGGGTCTTCAGATTCAACTGGGTCTTCAGATTCAACTGAGTCTTCAGAGGCGACTCCTGCTAGCAACGGACCGGAAGCTGGCGCCGCCCAAGCTGAAAACGCGGCAACTGACGAAGTTGTCGTCGATTGGGCCGCCGGGAAAAAAGCAAAATCCGCTTCAAAGATTGCCAAGAAATCCGCTGGCAAAAAGGAAAGCTCACGGCAGCTGGCCAAGCTCACACCTCGCCAGCGCAGACGGCGTTGGTTGGTCGCCATGCTCACACCAATGAAAGGGCTCAAGAAGCCACTTTCGAAACTGTCGGCCTATCAACTACTCATGTTGGGCCGGGGGCAACGTAGCCAAATCGTAAAGACACACCTGCAGTACGATGCCAAGACTCTTACACACCAGGGACGCGACCGTTTCGTTTCACGCGAACATCCGCTTTCGAAGTGGTTCGCCCAGGCGGTAACCGGCGCACTGGAATCAAGCGTCCGCCAGAAGATCGAAAACGATGCGATAGCGGAACTTGAAGAACAGTCCACAGAAAAGCTACTCAGCCGAAGCGTCGATGGCCTCCGGCGAACTCTGCTACAGCGTCCTGTTCGCGGCCACCGAGTAATGGTGGTAGACACAGTTGGCCCCAAGGTAGCGGCGGTCGCAATTGTCGACCAAAGCGGCAATGTTTTGGCGAATGAAGAGATACCCTGTTCGGCCCTGACTGAGACCGTAACCCAGAACGTTACACGACTGGGTGAGTTGGTCCATAAATACAAGGTAACGTTGGTCGCGTTGACCAACGGGCCAGCCAGACGCTTCCTGGTGCACACGCTTCGCGAATTGATCAATCAGAGTTCTGAAAGCGGACTGCGGTGGACGATGGCGGACCGTAGCGGCGCCGATGCCTATGCCGCAGGCCGAATTTCACTTCGTGAACTTGGAGCTTTCAACCGGCGAGACCGGGCCGCAATTTGGGTCGCTCGCAGCCTCCAAGATCCTTTGCTTCAGTACCTAAAGGTTGGCATCAACCGACTCCGCCTCGGAAGTTTCCAACGTGAACTTCCGCAAGAGCCGCTCAAGAAACTTGTTCGAGAAACGATCGCTGATTGTGTCGCTGGTCAGGGAGTGGACGTTCACAGCGCCAGCGTTTCTCAGCTCTTGTGTGTCCCAGGCATTCACGATTCGCAAGCCCAGCAAATCGCGACCATGGCCGCCCAAGGTAGCATTGAAAGTCGTCTTCAGCTTGTTTCCTCCGTCAGTGATTGGACGGAAACACAATCTCGCCAGGCCATTGGGATGCTACGTGTCTTCGGAAGTGAGGAGACATTTGATGCAACCAATATCCACCCAGACGACTACAAACTTGCGCAGCGTCTAGTAGACGGTACCGAATTCGACAAACCACCCTCTGCACCACCAAACTGGGAAAAACCGGCCCCCGTTTCCGCCGAAGAGGCAGCCGACATCGCTGCCGGAGATCATGCTGATGAAGCGGCGCCGGAAGACAATACTGGTAGCGATTCGGAATCGCAGAGCACAACCTCGCCGACTGAAGAAACGCCTTCCTCCGGCTCGGAAAATGCCGGTCGTGATGCTCAGGTTGCACAAGAGCCTAGCGCCGATGCGGATAACGTAGGCGAGCACGCTTCTGAAAAGGAACCAACTGAAACGGCTTCGACAGTTGATAACGAAACATCAGAATCAGTAGCTGCGTCGGACCAAGAGACGGCTTCCTCGGAGGGCGATACATCGGAACCTGCCGTTGTTCAAACCGATGACGTTGAAACTGCCGAAAACGCTGAAGCTGTCACCGACAGTCCACCTGACTCGCCCTCTGCACCGTCAGATTCGTCTGAGTCTGAGCCGGCGGCAGCTTCCGCGGTTGAGGGTTCAGTTGAATCGAAGTTTCCAAAGCCAGAATACCCGGAAGACATTGAGACGACGGGCCCGGTCAAGCTTCCTATCGATGTTGAAAAGCTCGCACGGGGATGGCAAGTTGGCAGGGAACGTTTAAAAAGCATCGCTCATGCACTAAATGAACCTTTCGCGGACGCTCGTCTGAGCAGGTCGCCTGTGCCGATGCGATCACAAATGCCTACTTTGGACAACCTTGAACCAGGCCAATGCTTATGGGCCGTGGTCGTTGGAGTTGCCGATTTTGGAGCTTTCGTCGAACTTGGTCCAGACTGCGGTGGCTTGATTCACATCAGTCGACTGTCGAGCCGCTACGTTGACGATCCCCATGAAGTCGTGCAGGTTGGCGATTTGATCATGACCTGGGTGGTATCGATCGACAAATCAAAGGGACGCGTCGCACTTACCACCCTTTCGCCAGCAGAAGCGGAAGCAGCCCGCTCGGAGGATTCCGGCCGTCCACGGCGCGGGCAGTCCGATCAACGTAGCCAAGGCGGTCGACGCGGCGGAAATCAACCACGCGGCCAGGGCGGTCAGCGTGGTACTGGCGGACAACGTGACAACCGAGGACAGCGAGGCCAAGGCGGACAGGGGCGCGGCCAGGCGGGTTCCCCCGGTGGACGGCCGGGCGGGAAGCGGCCAGGAGACAAGTCCGCGGGTGGCAGTCGTGGAGGTAATCGTGGACGCGGTAAAGATGGCGGACGAGACTCTCGTCGCTCGCGTGGGGATCGCCCCGCGAAATCCGTTGTGGTGACGAGCAAGAAACCCGTCGACCCAATATCAAGCGCTATGAAGGAAGGCGAAGAACCGCTGCGGTCCTTCTCAGACTTGATGCAGTTCTATGAAGCCAAGCGAACCGACGAACCTAGTCCGGAAGGCTCCAGCTCTCCAACCGCTGCGGCTGCGAATACTGCGTCTGAGAATTCTGTACCGCCCGCAGCACCTGAGAACTCCAACCAGTCCGCTGAACAGAACTCAGAACCGCCTGCCGCATCAGTGGAAACGCCGCCTTCGCCACCTGAGCCTGAGGCGAAGAGCGATACAGATTCTGCGACCAATGCTGATACGGCCGAAACTACAGCAGCCGTCACAGATGACAAACAGCCCGAGTCGCAGACAGGGCAATAGATCGTCCTACGACCGCAGCCCCACACCAACGAGTTTGCTCGAGTGCAGATACTAGACGCTACCTAACACTGGCCGAGTTGCTGACCAACTAGGCCGCTCACTGCCTATTGCTACTTAAAACCTACACTGCACCATGGCCAGAATATCTGTCGCAAGTTTGCTGTTTCTTCCGGAGACCGAAGAACAAAGGTTTTTGCCTGAAGGTCCCACATCCCTTGGGCAAGGTAAGTTCAGTTGGGTTGCTATCCAGCACGGTGCCAACGCAAGCTTTGGTTCGCTAAACATCTACGATATCGCAAGTGGAGAGAATCAGAGCTTTGAGCTTCCCGGCCGCCCTGGTTTCGCCAAACCGACATCGCGACCGGGCGTCTTTGTCGTCGGATGCGAAAGACAACTTGGCTTGTTTAATACCAACGACGCAAGTTGGGAGGTGCTGACCGACGAAGTAGATGCGGACGTTGATGGAACGATTATCAACGACGGCACACTTTATGGAGACAACATCGTCTTTGGCACCAAAGATTTGGAGTTTGCCACCCCCAAAGCAGGCCTCTACCTTTTCCGTATGTCCGACCGCAAGCTGTTGAAGCTTGCCGGAGGTCAAGTTTGTAGCAATGGGAAGGATGTCGTCGACAATGGAGGCGAGCTCGATCTAATCGACATCGATTCGCCGACGAAAAAAGTCGTTAGGTACGGCATCGATATCGAAGCCGGACGCCTAACTTCACCAACGACTATCGCAGATCTAGGCGACTTGGAAGCAGTTCCGGATGGGATGGTCCTTTCGCCCGACGAACAAAGCATGATTGTTAGCTTCTACAATCCTAATCCAGCTCAGCATGGAGAAACTCGGCAGTACAGCCTACACGACGGCAGTCTGGAAGAGGTCTGGCAAACGCCAGCGAGTCCCCAGAACACCTGCCCTCTGCTTCTCGAAATGCCTGGAGGCGGTGTCAAACTGATCATTACGACAGCCGTTGAACATATGCCCAGCGAGCGACGACAAGAATCGAAATTCGCTGGCGGGATATTCAGCAGCGACACGAATTTCTCGACCTCTCCGGCCACGCCAGTTCTTCCATTAGATTAGCAAGTCATTGGCTGTCTACTTCGCCAGGCAACCGGGCTGCGCGCTCCTTCTAACTTTGTTGTCCGCCCACCGCGATTTTCTGGAATCGACCGCAGCCTGTTAATGTAAGCCATTAGCGACTGGCCAAATCTAGCTGTCGCGACTGCGTCGGTTGTTCGTCTTCTTCGCTGGCAGTCTTTCGATCTGCATGGCCGAGAATCAGGTAGAGGGCAGGTACGACAAACAAAGTGAAGACGGTACCGATCGCCATTCCAATAACGAGCACGACGCCGATACTGTTCCTGGCAGATGCGCCAGCTCCCGTCACAAAAACCAATGGAAGGTGACCGAGAATCGTGGCCGCAGAAGTCATCAATACCGGTCGCAAACGTGTCTTTGCGGCTTCCATAATAGCAGCCAGTTTTGTCTCACCCCGCTCCCGCAACACATTGGCAAATTCAACGATCAGAATTCCGTTCTTTGCAACCAATCCAACCAGAGTGATCAAACCGACCTGGGAATAAATATTGATGGTTGTAAAGTCAAGGCACGTCAAGGTGAGCACTCCCGTCATGGCGAGCGGCACACTTCCAAGCAAGACGATCAAAGGATCACGGAATGACTGAAATTGGGCGGAGAGCATCAAGTAGATCAGCAGCATCGCAAACCCCAATGTGGTAGCCAGCCTAGAGCCTTCGTATCGAATTTGGCGTGACTCGCCGGAGTAGTCAATCTCGACATTACTACCAGTAATTTCTTTTGCGATCGCCTCCATCCTGTCCAAGCCCGCGGCCTTGGTGACGCCAGGAAACACGACCCCGAATATCCTAACACTGCTTTGCTGCTGGAAACGCGTCAGCGTACGCGGCGCAGTCTCAGGTTCAACGGAAGCAAATGTTGACACCGGAACCAGTTTTCCACTCGGCGTTCGCACGTTTAGGTCAAGAAGAGAACTTGCCTCTTTCCTGTCAGCTGCTTCCAACTGCGGTATAACTCGATACGAACGATTAAAGTAGTTGAAACGGTTTACATAGCCACCACCAAGCAATACCCCTAGTTCTCGTCCCACCGTAGCTTGATCGAGCCCTAAATCGGCGAGACGCTCCCGGTCCACAATCACCCTTGCTTGCGGAAGATCAACTTTCAGCTCGGAATCGACAAACAGAAACATGTTCGCCAGGCGAGCCTCTTCGACGATTTTGTTTGCCAATTCAAGCTGACGTTCAACCGGCAAGTCGCACTTCAAGACGATTTCCACGTCATAGTTACCGGCACCTGGCAGTGGAGGTACCAGAACGGGAAACGCCTCCAATCCGGGACTCTGTGAAGCAGTCATGAACACGTCGGGCAATATCTCTGTCGTGTTCCTTTCGCGTTCTTCCCAATCAGTGGTGATAACACCGCCGAAACCGCCAGCGGCCCCTACCAGCGCCCACATGTATTCTGACTCAGGAATCGCGTCGAACTTTTCAGCCAATTGGCTGGCCCATCGCGTTGAAGATGCGAGGGTGGAATCTGGTGAAGCGGTCAGCATGACGGCCACGGCACCTTCGTCTTCAACCGGTGCAAGCTCGCGAGATGAGAACAGGTACAGCGGAACAGACGCAAGTGCAAGCAGCAGCGTGCTCAACGCAATCGCCCATCGCAACCGCAGTGCCCATTCAAGAACCGCACCGTAGAGGCCTTTCACAATATCAAAGCCATGATTGACCCACCTCGTCATCCTGCCTTCGCGACCGCCGGGCGGAATAACAAACGCACTCATCACTGGCGATAGTGTGACAGCAACGATCCCAGAAACAACGACGGCAGCTGCGAGTGTGAACGCAAACTCACGAAACAGCATACCGGTCAGACCGCCCTGGAAACCAATTGGCGCATACACCGTCGCCAGCGTGATCGTCATCGCGAGGACCGGACCGACCAATTCGCGTGCACCGACAATAGCAGCCTGCGTTCGTGGAAGACCTTCCCGAATATGCCTCTGAACGTTTTCGACCACAACGATCGCATCATCAACGACCAAACCGACGGCCAGAACAATTGCTAGCAACGTGAGCAGGTTAAGGGAAAAACCCATCAAGAGCATTACCAGCGCCGCCCCTACCAGCGAAACCGGCATTGCAACCAGCGGCACCGCAGCGGTCCGAATCGATCCCATGAACGCGAAAACGACGACTCCTACGATGAGGATCGTTTCGGCCAGGGTCTTTGAAATCTCTGCCAGCGACTTCCGCATGAATTTTGTGCCATCGTAGGCCAACTTCATTTCAATATGTGACGGTAAGTCAGGCTCGATCTCCGCCATGGCCGCCTGCAGACCATTTGAGACGTTAATTTCGTTGGTTCCCGGAAGCGGCCAAACACTTAGGTAGATTGCCTCCTTGCCTCGATACATCGCGGTCATTAGGGGCTCTTCACTGCCCAATTCAACGCGTGCAACGTCGCGCAACCGAACGATTTTCCCCGGACCTTCTGCATCTCCGGTAGCAGCCGAAACGATTAGGTTTTCGAACTCGGTCACGCTTCGTAAATCGGTATTCGTTAGAAGATCAACCTGCACCTCATCGCTCTTCACCTGTCCGATAGCAGCCAAAAAATTGTTGCGTTGCAACGCAGCATAAACGTCGCCCGGTGTCAGGTTCAACTCACTAAGCCTAGCCGGCGAAATCCAAATCCTCATCGCCGGAGTTTGGCCCGCTTCGATACCAACCCGCTGGACTCCGCTCAGGGTTGCGAGGCGGGGTTGGACATTCCGAATCAAGTAGTCAGTCAACTGCGAGAGATTGAACGCATCTGAGGTGAAACTCAAATAGAACGTGGCATAAGGTCTATCGGCTCTAACCAGTTGAATCGTCGGCGGTTCAGCCTCACTTGGCAGCTCGCTCCGAACTTGCTGCAGCCGAGCGTTAACTTCCGCTAATGCTTTAGTTGAATCATGGTTTAGCTTCAACCGAATCGTAATTTCGGATAAACCCGCGGTACTTTTCGATTCGATAGTGTCAATCCCCGCCACAGATGAAACGGCACGTTCGATGGG
This sequence comes from Planctomycetaceae bacterium, assembly GCA_003501565.1. Lineage (GTDB taxonomy): Bacteria > Planctomycetota > Planctomycetia > Pirellulales > Pirellulaceae > Aureliella. The sequence continues at coordinate 10,834 of DNPC01000134.1, forward strand.
CGTCGTTAGGAACCCTCGTACCGTATCAGCACTAGCGCCGAAGTAAACGGTTTGAACATTGATTGAAACAGACTCGATCGTAGGATATTGCTGCACACCGAGCGACATGCCAGCCCGAATGCCAACCAAAACGATCAGGAGGTTGACGACGATAGCCAGGACTGGATGGCGAATAAAAATGTCGGTGAAGGATTTCACGGCTGCACCGCCTTCAGCAAGCTGCCTTCTTGCACCTTGAAACTACCATCTGAGACGACTTGGTCGCCAGCTGCTAGCCCTCTGACGACTTGCGATCGTTGGCCATCGTTGGCTGCCGTCACGATGGGAATCGAGACAGCACGCAACGCTCCTTCATCACCGACGGCTCTCGCAACGAACACCGACTCGCCTGATGGGCCGCGACGAACTGCAGTCTGCGGCACGAGCGTAACCGGTTGAGGTTCCCCGTAGGCAACGGTCACCAGCACCGAGTCGCCAGGTAGGAGCGTAGCGGGCGGAGACTGGAGTTTGGCTCGCATCGTCAACAGACGACTTTCAGCATCTGCCCGCGAGTCCATCGCGTCGATGCGGGCGGGCAAAACGGTGCCACCACGAGAAGCACGCATCGCCACCTCACTGCCAACACTCAAGGTGTCGGCCACGTGTGCAGGAACAGCAAAGTCCACGAGTAGAAACTCATCGGTGCCCTCCAGCGTGACAAGCTCTGATCCGACATCTAGGTATTGCCCGGTATGTAGCTGAAAGAGTCCGACCCGAGCCTCAAATGGTGCAAGCAACTGTTTGCGCTCAATAATAGCCTCCAACCTGCTTACTTCCGCTTTTGAGCGTGCCAAGGAAGCGGTAGCGGCGTCCAGAACTTCCCGGCTCACCGCACTGGATTCCGCCAATCTTTCAGCACGTGACAAATTCGATTTCGACTCGGTAAGTGTCGCCAGTGCGGCATCCAATTGGGCCTGTTCGACGCGAGTATCCATGATCACTAGCGTCTCGCCCGACTTTACCCTCCCGCCGGGCTGCATCAATACTTCGGTAACTGTCCCTGACTCTTCGTTGCGAAGCGTTACGGTCCGCGGGGCCAGCACTGTTCCGACCACGGTTGTTTTTCTTCTAACTGTAGTGCTGACAGCTTCGAACAGGCTAACCGCGACGGGCATTTCCGGCGGAGGTGGCTGCGCCATCGCCGCTTGAATCTGCTGATACTTGATGTAGGCGATGGCCCCAAGCGCTACAGCGACCGCCAACAATAAAAGGAGCGACCCATACAGTGTTTTGGCACTACGTTTCATCGAAGTTACATTGGCCTCGTATTGGCGTTGGTGTTCCAAAGACGCAGCTGAGTGCTGAGCCGCTGGCCGGACCTGTGTTGGGGCGATTGTTTCTAGGGACAACTGTCGAGAATAAGGGTTCGTTATCTCGGGCTAGCTATCTCTGCTTCGCTATCTCTTATTCGGAGTTTTGTTTTGGTGACCACACACGAGCACGATCATCGCGTGTCGTCCGCTACGAATTTGCGTCGTCGCTAACCATTCGGCGTAGCTGGCGTCTCAAGCGCCCCGCCCGGTTCGAAACCTCTTCTGGAGCAAGAACCATGGACTGGAGCCAGAGCCCATCTATGGCCGCCACTACCAAATCGATGACGGCCTTTGAGACACCATCCCCTCGCAACTCACCGTAAATCTTGTCGTAGAACTGATTAGCGTCGCCGATGTAGGAGCCTTGCATCATGGCTATCATGACGGCCGCCAGTTCACGACTATTCTCCGGGTGACACATCGATGGATCGATCAGGATTTCATCAATAAACGCCTTTGTGCGCTGGCCGCCTCCGGGACGGATTCCCTCTAGAGCAACGCTAATCTCGCGCAAGCAGGCTTCGCCGGAGTGCGTTACGAACTGCTCAACCATAGACTCCTTGCTGGGAAAGTGGTGCATGAGGCCACCTTTGCTGATTTCCGCTCGCCGACATACGGCCGAGAGCGTCACAGCCGCCGTCCCCCCCTCCAAAATCAACTCGGCTACAGCCTGATAGACTGCGTGGAGCCTCGCCTGCGTTTTTTCAATCATAGATGGT
>DNPC01000060.1 GCA_003501565.1 Planctomycetaceae bacterium
CTACTTCTTCTTTTTCTTCTTGTCGTAGTACGGGGTTAGCGGAAGAACGTTTGCTCGTTGGGCGTACTCGAGCCACTGGCGGCTGAGCTGAGCAACGATGTCAGGATGCTGACTGGCTATGTCCGTCTGTTCGCTCCGGTCCTGGGCCATGTTATAAAGCTCCCAAGGTGCTTCCCGGCCTTTAGCGACCAACTTGAATTCGCCGAGTCGAACGGCTCGATTGCCTTCGTGCTCCCAGAACAAGGCTCGCTCCGGCAAACTGCCGGTAGTGATCGCGGGAAGTAAGCTAGTTCCCTCCATCGGCGTGATCGCATTACCATCGTGAAATGTGTTGGGGTAGTCGGCACTGGCTAGATCGACCGCGGTTGCCATTAGATCGATTAGATGCGCCGGCGTGTGACTGACCGCGCCCCATTCGTGTTGGCTCAAGTTGGATAGCTTGCCTGCCAACCCGCGCGGCCAATGTACGATCAAGGGCGAAGAGATGCCGCCTTCGTGTGTCCAGTGTTTGTATTCGCGGAACGGCGTGTTCGACACCGTGGCCCAGCCCTTGCCGTATCCGATGTAGGTATCCGCCGGACCGGCCATCACGCCCTTACCGGTCCGGACTGGGTAGCCATCGCGAGTCTGCTTGGGCTGCATATCCGGTTGCAAGTAATCGTCTGCTAGAGGTTCTAGCGTAGGTGCGTCAGCCCGCGGCTTCCCATCTCCACGACGTCCGTAAGCCTCAGCACAACCGCCATTGTCTTGAAGGAAGGCGATGAAAGTGTTCTCAAGTTGTCCGGTCTCTTTCAGTGCCGCTACGATGCGTCCAATGCCTTGATCCATCGAGTCTACCATCGCAGCGTAGACCTCCATGTTGCGCTTGTCCCAATCCCAGTGCTCAGTTTCTTTCCAAGCGTCTTGCATCTTCCACAATGTCACTTGATCAGCGGTAACCAGTCCACTTGCGAGCAACCGTTCGAATCTTCTTTGGCGAGTCGCTTCGTAGCCATCGTCGTAGGTACCGCTGTATTTGGCGATGTCTCGCTCGCGAGCGTGCATCGGCCAGTGCGCAGCAGTGTAGCTAACGTACATAAAGAATGGGTCATTTTCCGATGTATCTGCATGATCATTCACAAAGCGAACCGCATGATCAGAAATCGCGTCGGTGTAGTAGAATCCTTCGGCGGGCTGGTACAGTTCGTCCGCTACTGGCGAAATGGGCATGTTGTCCCGAGTCAGTGAGAACGGGTCCCAGAAACTTCCCGCACCATGAATCGTGCCATAAAATCGATCAAAGCCCCGCTGCAGCGGCCAGTTCGCTTTGCCAGTTTCGTTCTCAGGCGTCGTCTTGCTGGTTACATGCCACTTGCCTGACATAAACGTCTTGTAGCCGGCCCCGCGTAGGACTTCAGCGATTGTTACGCAGTTCCGATTGAGTTCACCTCGGTAGCCATCAAAGCCACTATCGGACATCATCCAACCGATGCCAGCCTGGTGTGGGTAGAGGCCCGTCAGTAGACTGGCGCGGGTCGGACAACACCTGGCCATGTTGTAAAAACTGCTTAACCGGACGCCGCCGGCAGCCAGTCCGTCCAAGTTTGGTGTATCTATTTCCCCACCGTAGCAGCCTAAGTCGCTGTATCCCATATCATCGCCCATGATGTAGATGATGTTTGGGCGTTGCGATTGCTGGGCATGCGTGGTTGCGTTCTGTGACGATGCGAACAGGAGAGCAAGGAGCAAGGCGAGGCGAATGGACATACAGCTTCCACGGAGTTGATTTTGGCGAGGTGGGACTGGAGAAAGAAACGTCTCTCAGCGAGGCGGCTATAATTGTAGACCATCCAGGCCGTCGTTTGCGGCATTAGGGTAATCGCTGCAACTCGGACAATGGGAGCTCAGTTGGTGAGCGAACTCGTGACTGTCGAAGCGTATTCGACGCCAACCGAAGCTGAAGTGGACCGGACGTTTCTCGAACGAGAAGGCGTTCGAGCCTACGTCGCCGATGCAGAAATTCTGGCCATGGATTGGTTGCTCGGCGCCGCTGTTGGCGGAGTTAAGTTGCAGGTGGCCGCTGCGGATGTCCAACGTGCCCGAGAGCTGCTACAGAGTCTGCGCGCCGAACGCCAAGCCAAAGAATCAAAACTGCCTGACATTGAGTTTACATGCGAAGACTGCAATGAACTCATTCGCTTTCCCGGCAAGCGGGCTGGTGGAGTTGAGTCATGCCCGAAATGTAATGCTTACGTCGATGTGCCAGAAATTGAAGCGTCTGCTGCGGAAACGCCGGAGATTGACAAGCCTGAGCAGTAGCGTCCATAAGCTGAAACGCCCAGGTACGGGTAAGGTAGCTACTGACTGCGGAGGGACGGGCCCGAAATGTTGCCAATTAAGCGACGTGCTTACTACAAGGGTTCGGCCGCTGGAAACGTTAGAGCTTGTCGCGCGAGACTTCGGGGATCCTACGAGTTACTGTAAAATAGGCGCCGCGAATCTATCAACATACGGATGTCCCCAGGTTCGGCTTCCGCCGGTTCAAGCCCCAGCGGCGGCCAATCCGAATGTCGCCAACGCGATTTAATCCAAACTCGGCACGAATCACAAACTTGTCACCCCGCCGGGTACGCACTTTCCTACTTAAAGTCCCTAATGCACTACCGAAGTCATTCATGCAGCCACAACGATCCTTCGAAAGCCTTGTTGG
>DNPC01000608.1 GCA_003501565.1 Planctomycetaceae bacterium
GGCTTGTTTCTCACTGTTCAATTTGCGGTAGTCGTACATGTCTGTTTTTGTTTGTAGTACCGGCTTCAGCCGGAACTTGTTCTTTTGTCGGGCTCGATTCCGCCTGAAGGCGGTACTACGAACTGGGCGAACACAGCGGCTAAGCTTGTGTTGGGTCCTTCCATTGTCTGCAACTAGACATCAGCCCAATTCTGATGGCTCGCTTCACTGGTGGGATGGTGGCTGAAACGTCGACACGATTTCCCTGAAGATAGGCATGTAGCGTTTCCAAGCATTACGTTCAGCCATGGCTACCAAAACGACTAGTTCATTTCCCTGGGTTGTCATGAAATCAATCTTCACCCTATCATCCTTATCGTGTTGCGGAGTTTGCGGAGTCAGTGCCATCCATGTCATTGGAACACGTGCTTCATCAACCCGGCCTTCGCCGATCAGCATGAATCGCCCCGTATCGGATTTCTGTCGCTTCAGGACTTCTTCAACCGTGTGTGGTCGGCCCAACGGGTAACGTACGATGCGAATATTCTCTCCGAAGGTATCGTTACCGTCCTCAAGAGGAGACCGTATGCTGAGGATAGTTTTTTCCTCGTCTACGATTTCCCATCCGTCAGGTACTCTGATGGTGTAGCCATCCGCAGCGATCTCTTCTCCGTTAAAGCTGGTTTTTGCAGGAGTATCGACCGGCACCTCTACAGACTCCGGTTGGCTGGCTTGTTCGCTACATCCAACCACAAACATGCAGATCGCCATTGTTGTGAGAGAAGAAAACATTGCCCTAATCATTGATTACTCACTTAGGATGATCGTGTTTGTGGAAAGTGTCACGGAGAATGCGATTCTAACCGTGCAAGACGTTGCTATCGATCGCAGGCTAGTTCCCCTTGTTCTTGGTCAGCGTGATCACGATGAATATGACTGCAGCCACGAAGATCCCCATCATGCCAAGAACGACCAGGAGAAGCAAAAGCTCAGTGATACCGATTCCGAACATACTCGCTACCTAAAGATGGATGACGACCGTGACCATTGGACGACCCCCTTAAACATGAAATTCGCCGCCGTACCGAACATTCCTGATTCTAGCCACGTTTGTCGCTAGCTTTATGGGGCAAACCGTTAAGACCGCGCTAGTACGCTAAGTCCCTTCGCTCCCGCATACGAAGGGGACACGATTATCTATGTCGACCGCAACGGTCCTTGGGAAAGTCTGGGCGTTTTTTAGTTGGGTCAGCGGCAGCCGTGATCATGTGATCCGCTTCGGCATGCCAAGTAGGTAAAGGTGCTTGGCAGGCCGAGCGTCGACTCGGTCAATCTTCCATTCGTAGTCGCCATGGACGTCTTCGAGTAATGTCGCGAGATCATCGGGCGTGTAGGTTCTGGCGTTTGAGACAGCGCCGTCCCAGGCGAAACAGACAGGCAACACAGGTACGACGAACGAAAAGAAAAACTGAGTAAGGGTCATCGGTCGGGTGAATGCCGCGACGACGACTCCGAAGACAAAGTTTATAGGCAACCCTACCCACCACAGAAGTTTGGGCGCCGCGCTGTTATCACTGATTTCGTAGATCAGAATTGGGTCACGTGCGTCGACTGCCGCTTGTAGAATTCTTTTAGCAAGCGGGATGGGCATGTGGTGAAAACTGCAAACCATCGTCCGCATGCATTCCCCCGCAAATGGAATTTGTGCCGCTGCATCCACCGACGACCTTTGATACTGCACATTGGGATCGCCTGCGTTCTCAACGCGTGTGGCGGTGGTCTGATTCGGGTACAAGTCGGTCAAAGTGAGATTTAGTGAATCTGCTTCCCAGCGATCACTTTCACGCAGTCGCTTCATCACGGCAATCATCGGGCCGCCATCGCCAGAACAAAGGTCAACCACGTGGCGGCGTCCCGACTGAACTAGGCCGGCTTCCAGTATCTCAGCGATCTTTTCATCTGTCTTTAGCCACCGATGAACGACGCTGATCATCCGCGTCATGCACCGCCGCAGCACGTCAGGAAACCAGCTTAGATCCTCGAATTCAAATAACTGAATACGTTTCACGTTGCATGATCCTGGGTTCGAACCGATAAACAAAGACGCAGTAAGACTTTCATTGAAGGCGCTACGGAGAAAAATACTCGGCGTCGAAGTGGGCATTCTTCTTTAGGTAAGCACATTCCTCATTGAAGTCGAAGCACCAATTGAACCGGCGCAAGAAATCACAGCCAAGCACGTTGTATTGCTGCTTGGCAGTTGCACCATCAAAGAATGAAAAGGGAACTTGTTGCATCGTTTCACCGTTGATCTGAAAGCTCGGAATGTGAACACGTTTCGTGGCCAGCTTATTACCAGCCGCATCTACGATCGATCTCTTATCAATCACGGGTAGCTCAGTCAGAAACGGATGGTTTGATGCGAGTTCGCCACTTAAGAGGCCGAATCCGCTAAATCCCGAATGGATCATAAAATCTGCCGAGGCATCTTGCTGTTTCGAAAACAGCTCGCCCGATACAAACATCATCCCAGATTCACGCCGAAGGTTGAGTTTCTTCCACCCAGCCTGCTCTGATTTGATTTCAGCTGGCACATCCGACAAAAGTCTTATCTCAGATGCGGCGAAATCAAGCTGAATAATACTTGATTGCAACTGTTGGGGACCAAATTTACCATCAGTATCATGACCGGTATTCACATCTTCGAAGAGAGTAGTTTGTTGTGCGGCGAGTGAGCCAATTGCAAAACTAGCCTGGCCGTATCGGACTTCCGACTTTCCTCCCCACGTTTCGCTTTCAACTCGCCCGCCGAACGATATTTCAGGATACGAGGAAGCAGTCTTCTTCGTCACTGACACTGAATCTGCCGCAGTATGAAACATCATGTTGAGCGCGATTCTCCCGTCCAGCGTTGCCGGGACGGAGATGTTGTTTGCCGAGGTCATGCGGAACGGAACGATTCTCTTTGGCTCGTTACCGGCACGCTGCTTTCGCAATGCATGTGTAGTAAGAATGTTGCTCGCCGCCCCCAACCATTGCGAAGCGTCCTCTTTAGGAAAGACGGTCCCCATTGCTTGCAGATCTTCGTCGAGTAGTACAGCGGCGGGTATGCCAGGAAGCTTATGTTTCTTGAACTGCTCGAACCAAATCGGGCTGCCTTTTGTCCGCGAATATCCTTTTCCAACTTGCAACTCTAATAGCACGAACTTGTCGTGGACCCAGCCAATGAAGTCAGGATGATCAATGATCTTCTCACCCTGGGCGACGCACGGCGGACACCACGGGCGTCCGTGAATCTCCATCAGAATCGGCTTGCCCGTGCGCTTGCTTTCCACCGCCGCCTCATCCAGGGAGGTATGCCATTTGAGTTGCACCCCTTCCGTGGCGTCATGTTCAGTTTTTTGAGCAACCAAAGTTGGGACCGCAGCGAACTGCAAAGCGAGCACAACCAAGAATCCTGTTAGGCGCTGAATCCGCGTCATCGAACAAACCATAGATACTTGTTGAAAATGAAGATCGCTGAAATTTCACAGATGCATTGCAGCGCAATCTCTTAACATCACATCCGCCCAGACCATATCCAACAGTGAGTTCGCTTGTGGTGCGGCAATCTGACAGACTAGGAGCGGCGCTGCGACGCCTTAGCATCGTCGAAGTCTAAGTCTGGGTAAAGGGTGGGAGCTCGCCGTGCTTCACGCAGCGTGGATAAAGTGAACTGGTCTTAAGAGCAAGGTGTTATGGGATCGCGGATATCGATCACTTGGTGAACAAGATTCCTGAATTCTTGCGATTTCGCGTAAACACTTGCGATTTCGCGTAAACAATCGGGTTACCGCCGGACGCCTGCTATGCTGCCAATGTTGGAAGCGGTATGGCATGTTAGAATCGGCCGCGACTGCCCTACTCAACTGCCAGCTTATTGTCTGTGGAGATCGCAATGATTCGCCTTTTGATTGTTTTAGGTTTACTTCTCGTTGTATCGAGCGACTTAAAGGCTCAACGACGTAACTTTGATGCTTCTCTCGCTGAGCCGTACCGAGGGATCGTTACGAGCGATGGCATCCCAAAAGGCCTTTTCAAAATCGAATCCACCGGCGTTTCTACCGAACCTGTCATGAATGCAGCTATCAAGTTCCTCGACTCTCTGACCCCAGAACAGCGAGAAACAACCCTGTTTCCAGCCGATGATCTCGAATGGCGCAAGTGGGCAAATCAGCACTTTTACAAGCGGCAGGGCTTCAGCTTTCAGCAGATGACAGACACGCAGCGCGACGTTGCGTTTGATCTACTGAAAGCAAGTCTGAGTGCGAAAGGCCTTAGGACATCGAAGGACATCATGAAACTCAACGGCACGCTGGCGGAGCTAGCAGGTGACTTCGAAGAGTACGGCGAGTGGCTGTACCACATCACAATTATGGGAGAACCCTCCGGCACCAAACCATGGGGTTGGCAGCTGGACGGTCATCACCTGGTGATCAACTATTTCATCTTGGGTGATCAGGTTGTTATGTCACCCGTGTTCATGGGCAGTGAGCCCGTTGAGGCGAAGGCCGGCAAGTTCAAGGGCACCATCGTCATGCAGGAAGAGCAGAACGCTGGACTGGCATTCGTGCAAACGCTAACCGAACAGCAACTCGACACGGCCGTGCTGTCCAGGCAAAAGCCGGGAACGAACAACTTGACCGAAGCTTTCCGTGACAATGTCGATTTGGATTATGCCGGAATCTGTGCATCTAAATTCACAACCGAACAGCAGAAGCAGTTTCTGTCACTGGTCGGCAAGTACGTCGGCAACATGAGAGAAGGACACGCGAAGGTCAAAATGTCCGAGGTTGAATCACATCTAAGCGAAACTTACTTTGCGTGGATCGGTGACATACAAGAAGACAGCGTGTTCTATTACCGAATTCACAGCCCGGTAATTCTGATTGAGTTCGACCATCAACGGCGAATCGCTCCCCGGCGTGGGCGTCAAGCAACTCGTGATCACATTCACTCCGTAGTTCGAACGCCTAACGGGAACGACTATGGCAAAGATCTTCTGCGACAACACTACGAAGATCATCCGCATGACCACAAGAAATAATCGCGTGTCTGGGAAGCGTTATGATCCATTTCCTACCAGCTAGTCCGCAATAACAGAAGGCTAATTACGACGATCAGCCGAACGTTCAAAAAGTTGCGACCGAGCTGCAACTGGGCTGACATTCAAGTTTCCTGCTTCACCGTAGTTTTGGGAAACTTGGGGGAGACCAATTGGCAGTTCATTCCTTACTTGATCTCACGCAGTGGCTGATCGACGATAAAGGCGTCGGGAAAGTCGGCTGCTTTCACTCCGCCCTGACCACGTAGACGCTTATTCTGCCTGCGGCCGCGTGGCGGGTTCATCGGAATTTCCATACCTCCCAGTTCCTGCATCATCGCATACAGCCGATTCTGCATTTGCTCTTTCGTACGAGCAAATTCGGGATCGTGGATAAGGTTGTTTTGCTCCTTGGGATCGGCTTGTATGTCAAAAAGCTCATCGGTGTCCCAGAGTCCGTAGTACGTTGTGTATTTGTACTGTTCGCCGCGCAACGAAAAATGCGTCGGAGTCTGAGGGTAGTTCTGCTCCCAGTAGTAGACGTAGAGAAAGTAGTCACGCCAGGGGATCGTCTGGCGTTGTTCTTTCGGAAGTTGGGCCAGAGGCAGAAAACTTTGCCCGTCCATGTGGGGTGGCTTCTCCAGCCCCATGGCTTGTAGAACCGTTGGCGCGATGTCGATATTGGCCACAACCTGTTCAACAACTGAACCGCCCTCAATCGTGTCGGGGCACTGCATCAGCATCGGAACGCGACTGGACGTTTCGTAAGCCACTCGTTTATCGAATAGTCCGTGTTCGCCGAACATAAATCCGTTGTCGCCCATGTAGATCACGAGCGTCTCGTCATAGATGCTCATCTCCTTCAACTGCTGCATGACGGCCCCAATGCTGTCATCAACACTGCTGAGAGCTTCACAATATCTCTTGTAAAATTCTCCGACGCTTTGGCCTGTGTGCAAGGCAAAATCCATGCCGTGCCAGCTGTTGCGTTGATCCAGCAGCCATCGGGGACGATTCTTTGAGTTGTTCTTTAGCAGCTCACTGGATTCCGGGAACGTAAACGGCTTGTCTTCGAGTGTGCCTTTATACTTTGGTTCTGGTGTAAACGGCCCGTGCACCGCCTTGTGTGACAAGTAGAGAAAGAACGGTTCGTCGGCTTTCTGTTGCTCAAGAAACTCAATGGCTTTCTTTGTCAGCAGCGTAGTGATATACCCCTCTTGAGCAACTCGTTGCCCGTTTTCATTGATCGTGTACTTTGGGCCCGGCGAGTAGTAGTGTCCCTGGCCTTTGAAACTGAACCAATAGTCGAATCCGGGCCGAGGTTCATCACTGGCCGACCCCATATGCCATTTTCCGATGAAGCCCGTGTTGTAACCCGCTTGCTGCAAATACTGAGGGAAGAACAATGTGCCTTTCGGGACAGCCCGCTGGTTGTCGATTACGCGGTGCCGAAAGGTGTACAGTCCCGTCAGGATAGAAGCACGGCTGGGCGAGCAGAGTGAGGTTGTGACGAAGGCGTTCTTGAGATGGGCTCCGTTCTTCGCCATCGCGTCCATGTGCGGCGTTTTCGCGAAAGGATGCCCCATAAAGCTCATCGCATCGTAGCGGTGATCGTCTGACAGAATGAAAACCACGTTTCTTGGTTTGTTGTCTTTGGTCCTGACCGCCTGGATCGTCGACGGAACTGGAACAACCTGTGCACCAGCCAGCCCCGCAAGACAAATCACTTGCAACCAAGCAATCGTCAGCTTCAAATCCCTGAATCGGAATGTGTTCTCAATCAATGCCATGTTGCAGTCTCTTGGAGTGGTTGGTTATACAAACGTTCGCTCGACTTTCGCAGAGCGATGCTTGTTAGCAGGGCGAGTGCCATCGTGGTGGACTTCATAAATTATGTCTCGCGTGAGGTTAGTCCTGAAACGCTTGAGCCATTTTTTGAAGGACTCGCTTGTTCGCGGCGGTAATTAGACCGACATGCTCTTGATCTGGATTCTCCATTTCGTCGAGCAGCCCGCGACGCCGAGCCTTGTTGCGTTGATAGGCGCCGCACAAGTGAAACCCGATACACCCCGGATTCTCAAACAGCCCAGCAAGTGTATTTGCGTACCAGCCACCATTGTTTGGCTTAAAAAACGCTTCGCTGCGAAAGTTCACTCCCGCCGCGTCGGCCAGTAATACCGGCTTGTTGGTTTTCTTGTGCCATTCGTCCAGGTGCGCAACTGGATCACGGAAGTCCTGGAACGAAATCACGTCGACAAATGGTTTGGCCGCGTTGACCACTTCCATCGCGATCGGCGCGTTCGCTTCGTAGCGATCGCCAAGCAGTAAGTGGTGCTTGTCGTGTCGGCGTATGGCGTCGTGTATCGTCTTGTAATAGCTGGTTGCCAGTTCGCGGAGGTCCTCTCGCCCCGCCTGCGTCTTCAAGCGTTCGGGGTCAAAAATCGGGCCTCGCCATTGGTTATCTGGGCGGTCGTGCGTCCAGGTTGGACAGTCGCTGTAGAAGTAGCCGATGAGGTTCTTTTCGTTGGCCAGCTCTGCACAGTGCGAACGCGCAACGTAGTCAACCCACTCCTTCCAATCATCGCTGCGGAAATCGTAATGGACCGTGTGCTTCTCCCACTGATGCGATTGCGTGAATGGAAGGAGGTGGCAATACGGCATGTCCAGCGCACGGTATTCGTCGATCGTAAAGGCTCGCGAGTGCTGCCATTTCTTGACCGTGACTTCTTGTACCCAGCCAACGGTATTGAATCCCCATGCCTTCAGGTTCGGCGCGACGGACTCCTTAATCCAACGCAGCGTGCTGCCACCATACTTCTTACGCCAGAGATCGATGTTCTCCGGATACCGCAGACTTGCCGGATCGATGTGATTGAGTCCAATCGTAAAGAAGGGTTCTCCTTGAGGCGAAATCAACCACCAGCGCTTGTTTCGCTTGCCAAGCGTAAAAAAGCCCTTCGGCGAAACCTGAGTCGTGGGCACTTTGGACGCGCTAGCAAGAGCGGGCAAGGGCAGGGGAGTCAAAGCACAACCAAACACCAGGCTGCTGCGCAGGAAGCCCCTGCGGGAAGATTCATTCATGGTCAGTCCTTGCTCGCCACGAGTTTCTCGATTGGTTTTCACCAGTTCCGCCGTACAACGTCGGTTCGTTCTTCGCTAGTGAACTCTCATGCATCTTGCTACGCCGGACGAGCTTATCCGCCCGAGGCTTCAGGCTTTCTCATCTGCATCATCCAAGAGGTCGCTTGCGCTGGCGGACGCCGCAGGAACTTCAACCCAAAACCACCCCCGCAGGTTTCCTTCGGTGTATCCCGTGGCTTCGTCATCCGGATAGAGCTTGGCAAGCTGCTCCGGCACGCCCGGAACGAGAGTCTCTTTTGTACCGTGGCACATCAGGCACTTGGCCTGCAGCTTGATTGGCAACAGTGCCCCAACCGTGTCATCATCCAGTCGAGCAAACTGAGGGTCGTGTGGCTTGTTGCGGAAGAGCTTCTCAGCCCATTCGGGCGGCTGGTTCTTTGGGTTGCGAAGTTGCAAGGATGTGCGGCCGATCCTGACGCCTTGCTCCTGGCTAACAACTTTAGCAATTTCATTCGCCTCCTTACTGCAGACTTCGATGGCTTTCACAGGTCCATCCGCTTGCATAACTTCCATCAAGCGACCTGAAAGCTTCGAAAACAAGGCGTCCTTTGCGGCAATGGCGCGTGCCTTGGCATCCTCCGACACAACGCCTGGGAACGGATCATCGGCACCCGACTGAGATGCCTGTGGAGTTGATTTTGTATTGCAGCCGACGAAGACTAGTGTGCTACATGTCAGCATACATGCCAGCAAAACGCCTCTGGATTGTCGCATCATTTCAGGACTCCTTTTTCGTAAGCACGACAGCGATCTCTTTCATGCCGGAGGGGTGATCAACCGTGAATCGTCCATCTGACCATCGCCAACGACAGTCATGGAACAGTTCCTGCATTGCATCCAGATCGCAATGGAATGGAGGACCGATTGGAGAGTCTGTTTGCATGAACAAAGCGAAGAGCTTTCCACCGATTCTTAGACTGGCATGCAACCTTTGCTCGTAATTGGTCCATTGCTTGGGATCAATTGCGCATAGACAAGTTTGCTCGTAGACCGCATCGAACGCTGCCGCATCTCTATAGTGCAAGACGCTCTCGCGCAGCACTTCTGCGACAAGCCCTTGGTTGAGCAGTCGCTGCTTAAGCGATTGCGTAGCACTCTGAGTGAAATCAACCGCAGTCACTTCAAAACCACGTTTGGCAAGCTCCACGACTTCGTGCCCAAGTCCACAGCCGGGCACGTAAACACTCCCCGCTTTCAACGCGCCCAACTTGAGCCACTGCAACAACGCTGGATTTGGTTCCCCGCGATCCCAGCCAGTCTGGTTGGCGTCGTAGCGCTTCTGCCAACCTGCTGCAGAAAGATCTGGATCGCCTGGCGTCTGACTCACGCAATAATCTCCTTGGCAACTCGGCCAAACACGTCAGTCAATCGGAAATCACGGCCACTGTATCGATACGTCAGCCGTTCGTGATCGATTCCCATCAGATGCAAAATCGTGGCGTGCAGATCATGGACATGCATCCTGTCCTCAATCGCATGCATACCAAATTCGTCGGTGGCCCCGTGCATCAATCCCCCACGTACTCCACCACCGGCAAGAAACATCGAAAATCCAGTTGCGTGGTGATCGCGACCAGGCTTTGAGTTTCCCTTCTTGGCGTTTTCTGAATACGGCGTTCGTCCGAACTCACCGCCCCAGATAACCAGCGTATCCTCTAACATCCCACGTTCTTTTAAATCGCTAATTAATGCTGCCGACGCGCGATCACTATCAGCGCAGAGTCTCCGATGTCCGCCATCGTTGTCTTTGTGCGTATCCCAGGGTTGCTTCCCCTTATTGACGTAGTAGACCTGCACAAAACGCACCCCGCGTTCAAGTAGCCGACGCGCGAGCAGGCAGCCGTTGGCGTAAGGTGTGTCGCCATAGCGTTCAACGACATGCTTTGGCTCGCGTGAAACATCGAATGCCTCCGTGGCTTCAGCTTGCATTTTGAAAGCCAACTCCATCGATTGAATATGGGCCTCCAAGTCTGGATCCGCCTGCCTCTGAGCCGCATGCATGCGGTTAAGCTGCTGCACGAAATCGAGCTGCGTGCGTTGGTCAGCCCGCCCCAGACTCGGGTGCCGTAAATGCGCAACTAGTGACTCCAATTGCATTTCTTTGGTGTTCACCGCGAGAGCCTGATGATTGGCGGGCAAAAAGGCTGAAGACCAGAGTTGCGGGCCAACCACGGGCATACCCGGCGCGATCGATACGAATGCTGGCAGGTTTTCATTCTCTGTCCCCAAGCCATACGATGCCCATGAGCCAAGGCATGGGCGAGTCGGCTGCTGATTGCCGCTGTGCATCATCAACAACCCAGGTTCATGATTGGCCGTATCGGTATGCATTGAACGCAACACGCACAAATCGTCTGCGTGTTTGGCCAGGTTTGGCAGCAGCTCACTCATGACCACGCCGCTTTGACCATGTTGCTGGAAGCGAAACGGGGATGGCATAAAACC
This sequence comes from Planctomycetaceae bacterium, assembly GCA_003501565.1. Lineage (GTDB taxonomy): Bacteria > Planctomycetota > Planctomycetia > Pirellulales > Pirellulaceae > Aureliella. The sequence continues at coordinate 10,649 of DNPC01000608.1, forward strand.
ACTCGTTTTGGTGACCCGCTCTTCGGGTTGTTCCCCCGGCTCCTGCCCCTCATACTTCGACAACGCAGGCTTGGGATCAAATGTATCTACGTGAGAGGGACCACCATTCATAAACAAAAAAATGCATCGTTTAGCCCGAGCGGGAAAATGCAGCCCCGAGGAACGTGTCTCAGACGCCACGGCATCCTTGGCCAAGAGACCGGCCAAAGAAAGCATCCCAAACCCCGCACCAGCTCGTGTCAGCATTTCACGTCGATTGGTAAAACTCATGATTCTTAATCCAAGATATAGGTCTCATTGGACATCAGCAGCCCATGCACAAACTGCTGTAAACCCGCCTCAGACACGTACGCGGTAGCCAACTCCCGCTCTGCTTCGGAGGGTTGCCTTGCAAACAGCAATTCATAGGCGATCGTCACCGACGCACCGCTTTGTTTAGTCTCCCCAACCATTAGCTCCACTTGCTCACTGATCTTCTTTGCAACGTTGACCATGAATGGGCTATTCATCAGGAAGAGCTTTTGCGAAGGCGTAATCGTCTCCGCCCGCCCACCACTGTGTACGTTAGGATCTGGAAAATCGAAGAGAGCGAGCATCGGGTTCAAATCTAGGCGACTCACATCGCAGTAGACTGTCCTACGAACTGCCTCGAGACTCCCAGCATCCAGGTGTTCGATGCGTGATTGCGGGTCAATTAAACGCGAGTGAACTAGCAAGGCATCTCGCCATTGCTCCACGCTCAATCGCTTGCGATTCATCCGCGAAAGCCACCGATTCTCCGGATCGATCGATTCACTCGATTGCTCTTGAGCACCGCTCCGTTGCACACGTTGCGGGGCGTTGCCGAGACTGGTCTGTTGATAAGTCGCACTCATTACAATCTCGCGGCACAACCACTTGAGCGACCATCCACTCTCGATGAAACGTGCTGAAAGATCGTCAAGCAGTTTGGGGTGGGATGACGCTTGGCCAAGTGAACCAAAATTGCTAGGCGTCCCAACCAGTGGCTTACCAATTAGCTGTCCCCAAACCCGATTCACAAAAACCCGAGCAACCAACGGGTTCTGCGGCCTGACCAACTGCTCGGCGAGCTCTAAGCGGCCGCTGCCTTGGGTGAACTGCACTCGCTGTATTTTGCCTGACTGCGGATTCGCATTGCCTAGTACCGTTAGAAAGCCTCGCGGAATTACTTCGCCACGCCGCTTCACATCACCGCGAATCATGATTGCCAGATCCGTGGGAGATTTATCTCGAACAATGTGCAATGCATCTTGCGGCTTTTTCGCATGGCCCTTGCCGTCCTTCTCAGACTCATCATTCAAAGGACGGTTGTACATTTCGATGCTGGCAAACACGCCCGCTAGTGCATAGTAGTCTGCCGTTCCGATGGGGTCATATTTGTGATCATGGCATCGAGCACAGGCTACGGTTAGCCCCAATAGTCCACGCGAGAGCACATCGACACGATCCTCCCATTCATCTGCCTGCACCTCCGGTGAATTACGACGATAATATTTTGGGCCAAGCCCAATGAAACCGAGTGCCACATCATCGGTCGAGTCGTCCGGGGTAACCAAGTCGGCCGCTAACTGCAATTGAATAAATCGATCGTAGGGCAGATCGTCGTTCAGCGAATCGATCACCCAATCGCGATAGCGAAACGCATTTGGAAAAAAAAGGTTGCTGTTGTTGCCAACGATATGGGCTTGATCATCTGCGAAACGCATCAAGTCTAACCACATCCTTGCCCAGTGCTCACCAAAGGCATCGGATGCCAATAGGTAGTCAACAACCTGACCAACTATATCTTCCGTGCCTGTTGAAGCCAGCCGATCGATGACTTCTTGATCCGGTGGCAAACCGGTCAAATCAAAACTCAGTCGACGTAGCAAACGGTTCGGTTTGGCTGGTTGGCTTGGCACAAGGCCCGCTTGCTCGATTTTCGCCGCTACAAAGTCATCAATGCGGCCCCGACTCCACGTTTTAAAACCGTGCTTTGGCAATGCGTGGATCTGAATCGGTTGGAAACTCCAGAACTCTTTGCCAGCCCGGTAGTCAATTCCACTCTCACTTGCCTGGGTGGAAGGATCAGCAGCAACGCTTGTGGGTTCCCGTGGATCAAAAGCTCCATCAGCAATCCAGTGTTCGAAATCGCGTATGACTTGGTCTGGGAGCTTTTGATCAGGCGGCATAGCAAAGTCCTCGTACTTGATGGCCGAAAGCAACAAGCTCTGCTTCAGCCTCTTTGGTACTACCGCCGGACCACTATCACCGCCGCGGAGCAAGCCATTGCGATCATCGACACGCAAGCCCGCTTCGATTTCACTTCCACTGGACGAATGACATTCGTAGCAGTGTTCCACCAGTACTGGACGGATCTTCCTCTCAAAGAAGTCACTTCTTTCGTCTGCCCGAATCGCAGATGAGAAAAACAACAAAAACAAGCAGAGTGCAACGAGCTTGCAATCGAAGAATGGCATCGCTGGATTTTCGGCTGAAGGTGAGAGCGCGAGGCGGGAACTTCGGCTGGTAACCGGATGAGTCAAAGCGCTCCCCTATTCTAGCCTAGAAATACAGCCTCCGTTCACATGCCCCAAGGGCTAGCTGATCTTCCCCCAAAAAAGCATGGCGTTTCCCAATTTTGCAAGGCTTCTTATCACCATCAGCGATGAAGTTTGAAGGAGTGAGAATCGATGCCGAAACGTTGTGTTTTGGTTGATGCGCACAAGCCGCATCGCAAAATTATTCGTCGGACGGCAGACGTACCGCTGACGAAATGAGTACGATGCTGACAGGTTTAATCGAGGTTGGCAGCGATTGAGGGCGTCGGAAGGCGATGCACCTAACGCTCAATGAGGTACACCTAACCCCAGGAAAACATCATGCGCAACTTTCGTGTCATACAGGCTTGCTTTGTTGTGCTCGGCTGTTGCGCGTACTCGACCGCTCTGGCCACCTCGCCTTTGCCGCAGCCTCCAGACCGCATAAAAGTCGCTGCGGTTCAGATCAGCGGCTATGACAAATGCGATGTGCCTCGCGAGGGCTACGATCCAGCCGAAACAATCCTCCCTTACATCAAGCGGGCAGGTGAAGACGGCGCACAGCTCGTGGTGTTCCCGGAATATGTCCTCGGTCGAATCCAAGTGCCGGGGGCGGTTACCAACAAAGTTGCTCAGTCAGCCGCAAAGCAGAAGATTTATGTCATCATCGGTTGCTGGGAAGTCTTTGACGATGGCTCATACGCAAACACGGCTCTCATCTTTGACCGCGATGGTGGGATCGCTGGAAAATATCACAAGACACATGCCGCTGTCGACAAATTTGAAGGCAATCCACCGTGGTCCAAACCGCCACAGGGAAAAGACAAAGCATGGTTTATTCGCAACGATCCGGAATGGGAAATGGAAAAAGGCACGGACCTACCCGTCTTCGAGTTCGACTTCGGCAAAGTCGGCATTATGACGTGCTACGATGGTTGGTTTCCCGAGCCACCGCGAATCCTGTCGTTAAAGGGTGCGGAATTGATTGTTTGGATCAACGGCCGTGGAGGGAGCGTTGAGGATTTCATCGTGAAGTCCATCGCGTTTCAAAGTCACGTGGCCATGATCGCTACCAACCAGGCCTATGGCAGCGGGACAATGATCGCCGATGGACCGCGCATTGTGCAACGCTGCGCTGACCAAACTGAAGCATACATCTCAGCAACGATCGACTTGGGGAGAATCCGTCAGCGGCGGGCAAGCAGCCGGAACTTCCAGCAGCGCCGCCCCGACCTCTACGGCCCACTTGCTCAACCCCAAATCCAAATCCAGCCGGCGAGTCCGGCCGCTCACAAATGACGTAACTCTCTTTCTGCCGTTGCCTCTCAAAGGATCTGAGGTGCCGGGAAGCACTAGCTCCATCGACAGGCCAAACGCACTACACAAATTGACAAAGGTGTCTGCAACGCCGAAATTAGACGCCTATCGCGCAGTCGCGAATGGAACCGCGGTCAGCACCTATCCGAAAACCCATTAGCC
>DNPC01000349.1 GCA_003501565.1 Planctomycetaceae bacterium
TTCGAAGACGACGGCACTTCCGCTTGGCTCTACTTACTGGACCGAAGTGGTGGAGAACCGATATCTGACGTATGGGTGCACAATCGCGTGCAAGCACCAAGAACATCCGAGATTAAGGACTATCGCGGTGGACCGCCACCGGCAGCCTCTGGCTTTACCGATGACTCGAAAATCTGTAAGGCTCCTGAATTACACGATTGGACTTTCGTTTGGCAGCCTGATGGTGAAGCGGTAACCATGCACCGAGATGGCTTCCCGGTCGCAGTGCTGCTTGCCTCTCAGCGTAGAGGGTGGTCAAGGAATTTAACTCGTGACGGACCATGGGGAAACATGTGGGACGATGCAATGATATGTGATTGACGATCCGATGAGTTGCCCTAGCGACGCGGCAACTCCGACACTACCGGACTCACGCGATGCTGAACAACTCCGAACCTGACGGAGATGTCTGGCTCTATTGTCGCTCTCTGTTTCCCGAGTGGGTTGGTTTTCTACCCGCTCGACACATGCCAACAACAGAACTACTATCGATTTATAGAAGTGGAGAGGTCTCTTCCCGCTGGTGTCTTCGGCAAGTGGAACGCGAATCCGAAGACAAATAACATGCAATTGCACCCCAATACTTGGGCCGATCGGATTGGAGATGGCTGAGTCTTTCGCTTGTCCTCGCTGATGTCCGGTGTTTTGTGTTTATGATTCTTGGAATCCAGACTTACGATGACGATAACGTAGACTTCATTGCTGAAGTGGATTGCGTAATACGCGGCGTCGTCGGCATGTACACGCCGCCTCGCTTCATGGTCTTCCGAATCAACAATTGGTTCGGCGACAACTGGCTGCAGTTCACCGGAAAGGCACTCGGTGCAATCGGCGTATGGCAGAAAACTCGTGCGACTGTTCCACCGTTTGTTCAGAACCGCATCACTGCACAATCATTGTTTGAACGATCCTCGGACAACCAATATGTCCACGTTGGTACTGGCCCCAACATCCACAATGATGGCCCGTCGTCGCATAACTTTGGCAATCACGTTTTGACGACCGCGCCCGATACTTCGCTCTTTTGGTACAGTGGCAACTCCAAACGAAATGGACGTGGTTCAATAATGGGCTCCACTCCTTCCCCGAAAAAGTATTGGTGGTGGTATCTTGAATATGTGGCCGCCGATCCATGGAGGCTTTCAAAACAAATTGACTTCCACGACAATGAGCTGGCGTTAGCGCGGGACCGGATGGTGACGCTAATCGGTACATAATACCAGCATGCGTCCGGCGATGCCGACATTGCGTAAGGGAGAACCGGAGAAAGTCGCCCCAACAACACGCTGCACGCAACTCGCAGGGGCATTCTTAAGCCCCCTTCCGGTAGAGACTCCTGAAATCATAGCCCTTGGAATTTGTGGCCATGGAGACCTATAAAGATACTTGCGAACGCTGCGGTGAATTTCGAACTGGCAGTAGAAGAATGATGATTTACCGTTGGTATGAACGGTTTCCCGATTCGCCGATTGTCAACGAGTTCTTCTGCCTGAAGTGCCAACGAGTCATGAGGGTCTACGCAGTAATTGGTTTCTCGTTGTTGTTTGCACTTTTGGTAACATTAACAGGTGTTGTAGTCTGGATTCGCGTTACAACTCCGCAGTGACATGGAACCAGTCGTGCTATTCAGCGTTGCCTAACAAAGCATGGTATGCCACGTTCCGATGGCCATCCCGCTTTGCACAATGGCGCACGCTCCAGAACGATGTGAATACCAATGTTACGTGCATAATGTCAGCTTCTAATTCACCCTACGATCCACCGGCGCAACCAAGCACCTGTCAACGGGCTCCACGTTTTCGAAGCTTGAAATCATTTGCTTTCGTTGTGCTACCGCTCCTTGGCGGTGTTGCCGGATTCATTGGATACATTGCCGCAGCGATCGCGATTGAATCACGAATCGAACGATCGCCGATAGAGCCGGTACTCCCCTACGGACAAACCGCTGCGTTTCTATCGCTCCCGCTTTGCACGTTGGTGCTCGCTTCGACCGGGGTCGCTATCGCACTAGCACTCACACAATCTCTGCGTGCTTCCATTGGTGCATTGATTCATGTTTTTGCGATTGGCTCAGGCATTACCTGCCTGTTTTGGGCGTCCCAGGTCAGGCAATTCGGTCGCGATCCATCCGAATACGTGCTATTCTTGCCACCGCTTGTTTGCTCGCTATGCCCACTATTTGTGGCGGCAATCATTGCTCTGGCATCACTCGCGACGCACGAACCAACGTCGCGGTAGTCGGGCGAATCGCGGTACAGGCATTTGCATAGCACTTCCAACCTACCTCTCAATCCAAGGCGACCGCCGCTGTTATCGAGATTATGAAAAATGGAAAACGTCACTCAATCTAAATCCCGCATTCCGCTTGTGATCGGACTTGCGGTTGGCGTGGTTATCGGACTCCCAATTATCGCATTCCTTGGGTTTTGTGTCGTTTTGGGCGTTGGCATGTCGGCTGGCGTGGTTGCCGATACGGAGGTCTTGCCTGGCAACAAGCTGCCGCCAAGGGCAAAGAAAACGGTCGTGGCGTCAGCTGGCTTAGATCCGGGCGAGCGTATCGTGTACTTCTACTCCGCCGCAATTTCTCCGGATGGTGACGGGAATTTGCTGACAGATAGACGAGTGATTTCCTACGTCGATGATGGGTCCGACAGATGGTGCGAATCGATCGCGATTGAAGATATCGTTTCGGTTCAGTTCGATAGAAATGAAGCTTGGTTTGAGGATTCGACGATCATCGTAACTTCATCCGATGGGACTGAGCTTGAGCTCTACGCGAGCAACGAAAATGACGGCGATGTAAAATTTGTTGACGCGATCAAGACTGCTGCAAAACTAGACGAACCTTAACCAGCCGGTGCAAGCTGAAATGCTACGCCGCATAACGCAGCGTCGGACGAAACCGTTATGATCAACCCAAAGTCGTGGTGGAGGCTCTTGTCGGACGAGTCAACTTGTGCGTTCTTCCAACATTGAAACCATGCAACTATTCGAAACCGGGAACTAAGATGCTTCGGGGTGAACAGATCGAGCGTGCAGCCCCAATCCCTGTCAGGTACGTACTCGTCGTTTCTGGTTTGCTTGCTGTAACCATCGCTTGCATTGCCGCGATGGAGACGATGGGGAGTTTCGAACGAGTTACCGGTCCAGTATTTTCGGTTTTGTGGTGCCTCGGCTTAGCTCTATGGTGCCTTCGTGCTATTCGCTCTCACCAATCAAAATTCGCAGTGGGAACGGTACTCTGCATTACTACGATTCTTGCGGTCGGCTTGTCGAGTTTCGCCGGTCGGTTCGTAGTATTAGCAATTGCCGGACTTGCGATGATTTTCGATCTGCGCGTCAAGCAGGGTGCAAACGACGCGAGACTCGAAGTCTTGTCACGTACGATTCAAGTTATGGCCGGAGTCACATGCATAGCCCATGCGAGTCGAGTTACCTACCACGTTTTAATCGCTGATCCCTAATCAGTTCTGCACGAACATCTACAGCGCTATTCGATCTTCGCCGACGCGTTCCGTTTATGAAAAATATTGAGAATGCGCTATCAGTCTTGATTGGCACTCGAGTGAGGTCGTCTGGCTACTGTGGTCTCCAGTGGTGTGATATGGGGATGAATACACAATCAAGAACCGAAAGGGTTCCGAACGAGTTGTCGGCAAATTTGCGCTTCACGTGTCTACAGCTTGGCGAATCACAAATAGTGATGGAGTTTTCACAGGCTCACAGGATTACTTCCACCCCGCCAGTGGGATCGCTAGTGATTCTGACCATGATCTGTTCGATCCGTCTGCCGACAAAAATCGTGTTGACGAATCCATGGAATTGCTTTTTGCTAATGGCCGCGAAGACTTGATAGTATCCAGCATCGTTGCGGATCAGCACGGTAGCGTCACTATTGCATTTGGTGGAGACTCTTCACTGGAGATCCTTCCGATGGATTCAATAGATCGGGAACGTTGGCGTTTCTTTAGCCAACTTTCCGAAGAAAAACACTTAGTAGTTTATCGAACGCATATCGAAGGAGCTTGACGAGCGTCTCTACCTGTCGGTTCTCCGGAGACGACATGGTCGCGTGCAAGCCGAATTTCGACGGATCAGTACGCGAAGTTTATTTTCCAATCCCTTGCTGAACTGGTTGACCTGGTATGCTACCGTTGTTTTTCATGGTGATCGTTGCCATCGTTGTTGTTTCGATTTGTTTTTTTCGGACGAGGTGCCGTCCCACAAGAAATGGCCGCCAATCTCGGACGACGAGTTCATCCAACGCTGCTCTCCGGGTGTTGATCGCGATCGCGCACTCAAGGTGCGAAGAATCATCTCAGAACAGCTCGGTTTGGACTACGACAGGATCTACCCCGAACAGAGATTCGTTGAGGACCTAGGTTGCGACTGAGTGAAACTGGTTGATCAATGGACGTGGAATGATCCCAGGAAACAAGATATGCGTACGGGCAGTTTTGACATCAAGACAATGCGTTGGACCGCGGCCGCCTTGATCAGTTGAGATTCGGCGGAGGCTGCGCCCATTGCATTCCGCCCGAACGCTGGTGACCATAATGGAATGGGGGCGCCTGTAGGACAGGCAGGGAACGGCACTGCGATGCGCACTGCAGCGCTGGGATTGTGGTTTGGCGAAGATCGTCAGAAGCTGGTTTCGACTGTGACGGAGATTTCACGTCTCACGCACCAGGATCCACGTAGTGTTGCTGGAGGCGTTGCAATCGCATTGGCCGCCAACATCCTTTCGCGTGATTGCAGAATTGGAGCAGTCAGCTTTTGTAACGTCGTCGCCGACGCAATCTCCGGAATCAGCCCTGAACTTTCTGGTTTAATACGTCTGCTGCCAGATCGAATGAAAACCTCAGATTGTCTTCAATTCATTGCAACTGCTGGACAAGCGTCCGCTGAATTCGCGTCGCCCATTATCACACCTTTTGTCTTACCAACGGTGCTCGCATCCCCACATTGCATCTTGCAGCATCGCGACTCTTGGATCGATGCGGTGGCAACCGCCGTCAGCTTGGGTGGCGATGTTGATACACTTGGTGCCATCGTTGGTGCGTTGGCTGGCGCAATTCTTGGTGTGGGAGGCATACCTTCAAACTTGCTGGCTGAAGTGCAGGATTTAGAGTTGATTCAGGTACTAGCCACTAGATATCACACACTAATTGAGCAACAATCCACAGGCAGTCCGTCCCAATAGATCAGCCTTGTCCGGCGAGAAAGTCCGCGTATGACGGCGAGTACTACAAGCAAGAGACGGTGCTCTCGAGTGTTGATCGCGATTATAGGGTACGCGTCTGGATTGCTGTTGGCTCTCGGGGGAGTGACGGTTCATATAGCACTCAGACGAGGACCGTATTTCTCCCAATTTTTTGCAGACGACTTGTGGTGGCAGATTTCTGGAGGAATGTATGGAATCGAAAACGCGATCTTTGTATCTCACGTAGTCGGTTCAATGGCAGCACTCTTGTTTTACTTTCTCGCCACGCGGCATTGGAAGAGAAGTAATTTTGGGATTAGCGATGTTCTAATCACAACAGCTTTCATTGCTGCAGCTATTTCGATTTCGAGCTGGTTTTGGACCGTCCTTGGTTCACGCAAGGAAATAGCTCCCAACTCATCAATGCTGCTCGCGGTCTCAGGAGCCACTTTGTTTCTGATTTCAATCTACTTCAAGATCAAACGTAGGCGTACCACAAAAGCGTTTCGGATCGCTTGAAGCCAAGTAAGCCTCGTCGGTTTAGCGCAACGAATTGATAACGATTGCGTTTCGGCGACGTTTTCAGTGGCCACTTGTCGCAACAGCAAGAAGAACGTACGCGACCGTTCGTTAAGAGATGCCGCGCGCTCGGGGCTATGAATCGCTGGACCAATAGCGAGGGCATAACTATGGCGTTCACCGATACCGGGCTTGCGAGACGCGTGCTCTTCATTTCTACCTTGCTATTCATAGGCGCGGGTTCGGTAAGCGTCTTCCACTACGCCCAGACGCAGAGCACTACAGGGCTTCCGGGTATGGGCGTATTTGCCTGGGGCATGGACTCAATCGGCACCGTGCTCGCGTTATGGCTCGTCACCCGCACCAGTTGGTCGTGTTCAGGCAGTGGTTTCCTTCGCATGGCAATTTACATC
>DNPC01000139.1 GCA_003501565.1 Planctomycetaceae bacterium
CGATAGGCCACTAACAGTCTGAGCTTCTCCCGTCAGTGAACTTGCTGCACCGGTTGAATTGTTGGGTTCAAGCCGATCCGGCGGTGGCGACGCAGGATCATATTCGAGGTTTAGCCAGGCATTGGTCGATCCAATCGTTACGCTGGAAACTACAGCATGCTTCATCCCGCCCCCGGATGCTGTTACTTGATAAGAACCCGACGGGAGTTCAATCTGGTAACCGCCTGCAGAGAGGCTCTGCGTTGTGTAGGTTCCGCTAGCTCCTACGAATCTAATCGTCGCGCCGCCAATTCCTTCCCCGTTTTCGTACCAGCCTGACGCGTTCGTGTCTTCGAACAGTGCACCGACAGCCATGGTCGGCGGGTCTTCAATGTTGGCCATGATTTGGGTGTTGACGATTGGCCCCAGAGTGCCTCCGGTGAATGTTGTGAGGGCCTGTCCCATTTGTTCGAAGTCGGGGTTCAACAATGCTTCCCTGTGTCGCCGATGGCCGAGCATACCGTTTGGCCCCGGTCCCCATTCGACCAAGTAGGCGGCTAAGATCTGTTGAGGGCTTGTGCCAGCCCCAAAGACATTCTCAGACTGGATTTTCTCACCAGCAACGATCCGTAAATTTACGCCCGCGTCAATCAAGGCTTGCCGTCGTTGGGCCGTATTGGAGTGAAAAGCATGCGGCGGACTGGCGTTTGTCATCGAAGTGTTATGCTGTTTCGCATAGGTGTTGATCGCGTCATTCCAAGCCAACGGTGGAGATGGATCAAGCGCATCAAACTCTTGTTTGAGAACCGTGCCATTGGTTCCAAAGTAGTCAACCTGGCTTTGCACATCGGCGTCGCGCGCCCTGAGCGGGCTGACGCTTGAGAACATCCGGCCAAACTCGGCTGATGGCGACGTCCTGAATCGGTTGATTAGTTGCAGCAGCTCCTGCTCGGCTCCGGTTGGATTCAGGGCTAGCAGGCGGCGATCTTCAAGCTGCTGGATATCCAGGGTTCTGGGGGCAGGCATTTTCGAGCACTATCCTCTTTCGACTTGGGAAACTCGGGCGGCTTCATTGTAACCTTTCCTTTGGTCAGCTCCGCAACCCCAGCTGGCAAGTCCAGCGCACCGTCTACAGGGGTATGGGCTCAATGGGACAGTCCATTGCCTGAAGCGCTGCGACTAGTTCATGGATGGCCCAATCACGATCATCTCCCGAGAGGAGGTACCGCGGAAAGCCGAGGGCAGTAGCCTCCCCACTCCGCTGGCTGGCAGCGGTCATACCTAGCGTGGTGGCAGCCGGTCGGTGATAGTCCTCCCACAGGGCGCCTTCAGCCGTGCGGGCGGCAAGGTAGACATGCAGACCCGACACACGCGGCAAACCGAGCCCGATATCCGCAACGTTTAGATTTGGCTTCTGGATAACCGAGATACGGCGTGACGTATCGCCAAGGTCGACTTCGACGTGAGGGTTAGCAGAGTCTTGGGGCGTAAGGCCTGCGGCAGCCAGCGATGAAAAGTCGACTATCTCCAACTTCGCACCGGTCGCCCGCGCGGCGGCTTCGGCAATAGGAATGGCCTGTGCAGTTTCGTCTGCCCACAAAAAAAGTGAACTAGGACCGCGGAGCCTTCCAGCTAGTTCTGCTATCGAAAGTTGGCTCACCGGTTCAACGACTTCACTGGCAACGTCAGCCGCTGGTAGAACGATGAAACGCCGCATGCACATTCTCGGATGGGGGATCTTGAGCTGCGGCGTCCAGATTTTCTCAGAACCTAGTAGTAAGATATCAACGTCGATCTTTCGTGCTTCCCACCGAGTCTGACGAACACGCCCCAATTCATTCTCGACTTGTCGTACGACGCGCCAGGCCTCCCAAGCATTTAGCTGAGTTTCAAGTGCGAGCACTGCGTTGATAAATGGCGGCTGCCCACTGGGGCCACCGACCGGAGGCGTGCGGTACAGGGGGCTGCACCGAAATTCGCCGTGTCCAGTCGTCAGTTCTGAAACTAGCCGCTTCGTCGCTACGGCGATAGCCGACGCGGGGTCGCCCAAGTTGGCCCCGAGACTAATAATGCACTTGGTCAAGTTTCGTATCGCCTGGATTTGTCTGTGCAGTTTACTCGGTTGCAGCGTACTCGGTTACAGTGTTCTGGCGTGCAGTGTTCTTGCGTGAGGTGATCTCGTCAAACGCGACTGATTAGTTGCGTGTCCGCTTCATTTCGAGAATGACTGATTCGCTGTCCGTGCCGGGCATGGGATAACTGATAACCTTGCGCAAGTCGATCTGATGCATCAGTCCGCGGTGCCGAGCGTCAGCTCGCTCAGATACCCAGCGTGGTCCTTTAATGGCCAGAAGTCGATCAAAACTTAGCCAGTGCTCTTCCAGCCAAGTTAGCAACTGTCTCACGCTACCGGCTGCCCTGGAAACCAAGCTTGTGAATCGCAGGTCTTCCAGTACCAATTGTGCTCGAATTGCGTGAACTGGAATGTTCATTCCGACTTCTTTCACAATTGCTGCCACTGCCTTGGCTTTTTTCGCTACCGAGTCGCACACACTTACTTGGACGTCTGGCCGCAATATCGCAACCAGCACCCCGGGCACGCCACCGCCGGTCCCGATATCCAGCACTTCTTCATCGTCACCCAATTGGTGAGCTAGGGCGTAGCTATCCAAGAGATCCCGACGCACAAAGGTGTCATAGTCGGTATGTCGGGTGAGGTTGATTTTCTCGTTCCAGCCCCAGAGACTCTGGCAATATTTTTCAATGGCACCTAAGACATCCTGCTCGATCTGCAGACCGAGTTGTTCAGTCGCCTGAGCGATCGTGTTGCTTGGTTGGCTCGGTGGTTGGAGGTTGAGCGAGGCTACCCAAGCTGGTGCAGTCTGCGGCGCGTCTGCCACTTCGTGTGAGTGGCGTGCATGCGTGGCGGAGTCAGTTTGCGGGTCAGAGTTCGAATCCATACGGAAGTATTATTCTTGAGAGTGAATCGGAGAAGTCATGGCGGATGAGGCTTGAGCGCCTATGCGAGGCACCACTGAAGGATTTCGTCGGTCGCGGTTAAGTCTTCTACGGCCCAATCGGCCCCAGCTTGCGTCAAAGCTCCCAGCTCGTAGCCGCCAGTCGCTACCGCCAAACATCTGGCACCCATCAACTTGGCCAGACTGATGTCCAGAGGTGTATCGCCAATGACGACGACGCGTTGCGGTTGGAGCGGTCCTTCGTAAGCAGACTCTTCCAGCAATTGCTGGGCGGTCTCCAGCGCCGGACCTGCCAAATCGTGCCGATGCCTTGCGGTGTCGCCAAACGTACCGCTGGTAAAGAAGTGGTCAAGGTCAAAGTGCTGTAATTTCAGCCGAGCACTGTGCGGTAAGTTACCGGTCAGCAAGGCCATCGCGAAGAGCGGGTGTCGGTCAAATTCCGTCAAGAGAGAACGAACGCCCGGTAGCGGCGTGTCGCGGCGCTGAGCCAACACGCCTGGCAGCATCGAAAAGTAGCGTTCGCACAAGACCTCGAAATTTGCATCCGTCGCCTCCACTCCATTCTCCTCGAGAAGCTCGCGAAAAATGCCAGCATCGGTACGACCGTGGAGTGGGACGGCGACCGGTTCAGCGACACCGAAGTGTGCCGTCAGAGCATCCAAAAGCGCAGCTCCGCCAGCACCACCAGAATTTATGAGCGTTCCGTCAATATCCACCAGCAGGACGGTCGGGTGATTGTTTTTGTTCACTGACTTTGACTATCGCTCGCTTGACTTTGGCGAATTTGGCTGGGACAGCAAGGGCGGCAATACGCTGTAGGGATATATTGGTCGTAGTTCAGTTTTGCGCGAACCACCCTCGGCTGGAATTGGGGGCGCCGAACGCAGCACCGCCTGCATGCGCTTAAGTTGGCTGGACGCTCCGTCGCTTGGCCCGTCACCTGGTTGCGTTCCGGTCAGTAGGTCATTTTCTTCCTTTAGATCACCAGTGACCAGATAGTATCGCCCATCGTTGTAAAGCTTGTGAGTTTGAGTGCGAACAAACTGGCCAGGTTTCTTGTTCCAATACGGTTCATAGTGACAGAACACCATGTTTCGCGTTACACCAGGCTTGCCTTGAAGGTGCGGCAGGAAACTCCGGCCATCACGCGGATCGTCGTCACCTAGTTCGACACCAGCCGCATCTGCTAGAGTGGGATAAAAGTCCGTGAAATCTACCAATTCGTCGAGAGCCGCGCCTGTGAGTGTGCGGCCTTCCCAATAGGCAATGAGCGGCACATGTGTCCCCATATCCTTCATTGCCCCTTTTCCACCGCGAATATCCGTTCCATTCCAGCGGCTGGTGATGGCAACATTTGTACCGTTGTCCGCGGTAAATAGGAACAGAGTATTGTCGAGCTTTCCAAGTTCATCGACGTGATCGAACAAACGGCCCACGATCTTGTCCATGTATTCGACCATCGCGACAAAGTTAGCTTTTTGAGCTTTCGGGTTCTTGCGGTTCCCTTTGTTGGATTCATGTCCGCGCGAGCGGTTACCGATCGTATCGGGAGTAGGTACAAACGGGTCGTGAACCAATAGCATGGGGTAATACACAAAGAACGGATCATCGCCGCTTTGGGTCATAAAGTCGCAAAGAAAATCGCATAAGAGATCGGGCCCATACTTATTCTTGTTTTCTTCGCGAGTTACCAATCGGCCGTTGTGCTCCAACGGTGGACTCCAAAACCGCTCGCCACCACCCGTACTCAATTGCTTGCCGTACCGCAATTGCCACAACATATATTCGTCAAATCCCGCTTGGTTGGGCCGCGAGGCATCATCAAAGCCGGGTAAGTTATTTGACAGGCCATTCAATTGCCACTTTCCGGCAATGGCTGTTCGATAACCAGCATCGCGCAGCAAGTGCCCAAACGTCTTTTCGGTCGGCATCAAATAGCCGAAATGCGTGTAGTTTCGGAAGTTGTATTTTCCAGTCATGATTTGCACGCGGCTGGTGGTGCATATCGGTGTGGAGTAGCAGTGGGTCATCCGTACGCCCCGAGCGGCTAGATCGTCCAGCCGAGGTGTT
>DNPC01000346.1 GCA_003501565.1 Planctomycetaceae bacterium
GGTTCATCGACCACCGTTTTTCGCTAAGGAATCTAAATGTTCTTCATGAGAATCCTCATCGAAAAGTAGACGAGGCAGGTTCAGTAGACTTTTGCCCGCCCCCTCCTATAACTACATGTAGTAATGGCCAGCTATCTAACCGCTACATGCCGTGCTGGCGAAACCAAATCAATGGATTGTCTGAAGGTTAGTCGATGTCGAAATGGGATTTTGAGAACACCTCCCTGGTTGTGCTTGGTGCCGGATTCTCCTTTGCTGCAACTGACGGTGGGACGCCGTTAATGAAAGGATACTTCGATCGGCTGGACAAAGCAGTCACCCTGAACTTCACGAGTTCGTACTTCAAGTTGGTTGCAGTCGCACCTGCCCGCAGATAACCGAGGCAAATGTTGAGCGAGTGTTGCTTGCACTAGAGCAGGCCCGAACTGCCAACGCATCCGTGCTCAGTGGCTGGTTCGAACAATGGGAAGGCAAATTAGATAAACTCAGAGAACAGCTGGGAAGCTATACCTTGTTTCGTCTATCTGATGGGATCCAGATGGATGAAGCCAATTGGGCCGTGAATGTCCTGGGTGCAACTGGTTTCGATACAACCTATATTTCTCTCAATTACGATAATATCGCTGAGAGCCTTCTCTCTTCGCGTCTTGGTACAACACACTGTAGTGGCGGAAATTGTCCGCACTGCAGGATGAGAAGTCTGCTTCAATACGCCTGCTCGTGTGGCATTACGAACGAAGATGTTGGCGATCGGTGGTTCGGAAGCTTGATAAAGCTTCACGGCTCAATTGCTTGGCGACGTTGCGTCGCTCAGGACTGTTGTGCAAGTGAGTGCATCGATGCGAATTGCCGTTGCAAGCCATTTGAGGACGAGCGTTGTCCACATTGTGGAAAGATGTTCGCGCCCGCCATGGTCTATCCAACAATGAGCAAGAACTTGGGAGAAATACCCCAGATCGGCATAATGTGGCAGGCCGCGCGGGCGGCAATTGAGGCTGCGGAATCAATTCTGCTTTTCGGCTTTTCGCTACCTACGAGTGACGAGCTGCTTGCACAATTAGTGCGAAGCTCCTGCGAAAAGACTCGACGGTTGAAAAGGGTTGCTGCTATAGACCTGAACCCCGAACGTGTCTTAGGACGCTTCCGTGAAGCAGTTAGTCCTGGCGACGAGGTTGAATACGTCCCCTTAAATGTTGAACCTGGTGCGGTACCGCGCTGGTACAACCCGCCGGAGCGTCAATTGTTTAAGTGGCAGAGTCCCGAAGCTGCAGCTTGATCCCTGCGGATCCAGCCGACTCCAAGCCAGCTACTTCACAGCAGCATTCCATGGTGTTTGCCGTGAAACCTGACAGATCTAGCCAGTCATTGAGCCTTACTTCCGGTGCGTGACTGGTCCCCGGCAATTCGTATGAACAACCTAGCCTTTCTGGCGCGGATGACCGCCTGCGCAGTTTTGATTTCGCAAGCGACTTAGTCTTTTCTTGGTCACGATCGGCATAACTTGTCGTTCATCCTAAATTCCCGACTCGACCGTGTCGCACCGATAGCGTCCAGTAGCCAAGCCAATCTTTACCAATTACTAGCTTGTAAAGGTGGTGATGATTGCGTTGAGAGTTATGAGCTTCCAAGCAGACTGAGCGAATGCGAGCGGGCTAACGGCAACCGCAAGAACAAGTGACAAAGCGAATCGTTGGAGCCCTGGAGGCATTCAGGATCTTTCTACACAGGTTGGCTG
Source organism: Planctomycetaceae bacterium (assembly GCA_003501565.1). Lineage (GTDB taxonomy): Bacteria > Planctomycetota > Planctomycetia > Pirellulales > Pirellulaceae > Aureliella. The sequence continues at coordinate 1,736 of DNPC01000346.1, forward strand.
GCAAACCACTCCGCCAGTCTGGTTTGAATCCATCGCCCATCCGAATGGGAGTTTGTGGTCATGATGGCCACGGCCGATTCAGCTCACATACGGTTGCATCAACGATCCCTAAGCGAAATTCATATTCATCTATTGGAATTGTCTAAGAAATCGGACGGGTGGCGGCCGTCGATTTCGATGATCTCGACTTCTGAGTAGTCAACCCAGCCGATATTTCCGTCACGGTCACACAAAGCGACCATGCCAACATCATCAGATTCTTCGATTGGCGAGAATGACTGCAAAAAGTTGCCAGCGGCCATCGCCTTGTAAGCACCGAAACCAACGCCAAGAAACAAGTAGATTTGGCCATTCTTCTTCCATCTAGCTTTTGCAACCATAACCGCTGCCCTCAACAGAATGTACAAACTTGCTGTTCTTGCTACAGCATTCGATGTGCTACGTCAGCTTGTCGATTTAGACTCTTTTGACGGCTGGCCAATCTGAGATCCTGGCGACGATACTGGTTGTTCGAGCGGCCAGCTACAAGCAACAAGTACAGCTTGCCGGATGTTCGAGTACTCCACCCCTGGTCGAACTCAGTGCTGTCGACCCCGGCTTTAGAACTCTTAGTTATTTTCATCATGTGTCGCAGGTGCCGGTCGTCGACCGTTGCCAGGCAGCCCCAGAATCAGGCAACCACTTCAAGAACGCGTAATCCGCGGCTCGATGACCAAAGGGGTGGTTATCCGCCGTTCTGTGGTTCGTGAAAATAGTAGCACAGTCCATCCGGTGCAACGACGAAAAATACAGTGAACGATTCGCCATCACGATTGTCAGTGCGAAAATCCCCCGTTGGCGTTCCGTAAGCATCCAACTCTCTTTTAATCCCGCGAATGTCGGATACGAGAATCGCCGCACCATCCTGCGAAGCATCACCGCCACTCTCGGCAAAACCGATTTCCGTTCCATCACGTTGGAGAATGACGGTTGGGACGGGTTCGGAAACGCGTCGCACTTCTTCCATGCCAAAGTGTTGGCAGTACCAATCCGACGCAGTCGAAATGTCAGAGACAGGTAGCGCGAGAACATCAGTCTGATACGGAAACGCGGCCTTGAATTCGGGCATGGCAATCAAGCAACTACAAAATTGTGACTGGGAGTCTATTCAGTTGGCAAGGTTCAAGTTGACCGAGCCGACGGTCGAATCGCATGGCTTAGTGCAACTAAATGCCACCAAGCGAAAACTCGGCGAGTCTGATCAAGCATTGAGGCCCCTGGCACTCGCCTTCTTATGCACTATGTTTGCCGCCGTGCGACACCAGCAGCGGCGCAACTTTCTGTTTCTTCGAATACTCAGTCATATCAAGTGGTGTGATGCCAGCTTCAGTCTTGGCGTTTACGTCAACACCGAATTCAAGCAGAATTGTAGCGGCATTTAAACGATCATGCCGGGCTGCGCAATGCAATGGAGTCGTACCAGGGCCGTAACGATGGTCGCGAGTATTCGGATCTGCGCCGTGGTCCAGCATGAATCGAAGAGTGTCGTTCTTACCATCTTTGGCTTCGTGATTGATGAAGGCGTATCCGTCACGCCAACGCACGTCGATCGAAGCACCATGTTGAATCAATAATTCGGCTAGTTCGAAATGTTTATGCCGCAGAGCCCACTGCAATGGCCGGGCTTTTCGTTTGTCCTCCGGGTCGACCGGTGCGTTCGCTTCGATTAAAACGCGAGCAACTTCGACATGATTTCGCTGAGCCGCAATGTGCAGCGTGGTCCAGCCTTCTTTCTCGTATGTAGTTTCTGGGTCGACGCCCATGTCGACCATACGCTGAACTATCTCGACGAGGCCACAGGAAGCAGCGAGAATCAATGCCGGGGTTTCGTCTGTCATACCCTGGTGATGCAAAACAGTGTTCGCTAGCACAGGCCGTTCATCCAGAATTGCATTCGCGCGCGTGGTATCGCTATTCAGTATCGCTTCTGCAAGTCGGTTTGCTAAATCGCTCGACATGGCGTTCATAGGTACTAAAGGACAACGGTCAACCTCAGTCCGGATGGTTGGCGATCAATCGATGACTCACAGTCCGGGAGCGATTACCGGCTATCAAGAAGCCCGTCGCCACGCTAGATCGAACCGTTCGTCAGCCGCCCCAATCGGTTTCTACTCTGAGTACCCGAGTTTTCGTTGAAATTCTTTTAGGTAGTACTCGATGAACTCGGCGCGCGATCCCGCGAGTCTACTCTGTATTGGTTGCACCATTTTGTTTGTCAGATTTGAAACGCTCATCAATGATCAGCGTGTCAGGTGGCAGCGGTATACGATTTAGGTCAACGACTTCCCCATCCACTAGCAATTCAATGTAGTTCATCCTCTGCCATCGAGAGCGGGAATCACTAGGGTAGCCTTTGATTGGGGCCTCAGGAGTCTTTGGATTCTCCCATTGACCTTCGGGAGGGCAGTGGACGACGACCCCCGTCTGTTTTTTGCCTAGGAAGAAGTTGGGCCCTCGCACGAGATAAATTGGGGCACCCTTGCTCTTGACCTCAAGAATATGTGGCCACGCAGCTTCAAATTCGTCGCGATCCTTAAACCGCATTGCAAAATGCCTGGCAGCAAATGTCGGCCCAACCAGCGTACGTGACTGAGCGCGAAGCGTTTCGAGCTCACGCGGCCAGTCTTTCGGCCGTTTCCCGGTATCCGATACGGAATAGAGCCCGAAGGCGGTCGACCCAACCGCAAACACAGCAAGTACAACGACTGACGCAACAAATTTCTTCACAGCTGTTACTCCATCTAGAGCGAATGCAAAACCCCGTATCGGATAGACGCACAAAGCAACGATATCTTAGGCCAATGCCGAAAAGTCTTTTCGGACAACGGCCGGAATCTCCCTGGCACCGAGCCGCCCCGTCACATGTGTCACTCTACTGGTAATGGCCGAATCGGTAATGCGATTTCGGTTCATTCTTTAGTTCGTTTCTTCTGTGCGTCATCCTGCAATTTCTCGTAGATAACTTCATTGGGACTGGACGTTGCTCCATACGTTTGGCCAGTCTTTGCCCAGACCAGACGAAGCGGTGGCTCGCTATCAGACCAGGGCCTCGACGTATCTATGGAATACAGATCGATAGAAAAATCAATCGTGACATGCTCCCGTATCTCCCCAATGTACTCGGCATCACCCACCTGGGACCCGTTCGACGCGACGAATGCTTCGATGTTCTCCCAATTCTCTGGCCATCTGCCGTTGATATCCTTGTACTCAAGGAACAAGTGCCCGGTAGATGTCAAGCGATAGGAATTCAGAACGCTCTCTTCAATCCGATTCTTGAGCCGCAATAGTCCAACTGCAGAAGCGCACAATAGCGATGCGACTGCAATGAGGAGCAGGAGAAAACGAAGGGAGAATTTCATGCTACAAATGAGTGCTCGTGGACTGATGCAAACTAGTTTGGCACGGTGGTTGACGTCAGTTAGCGGCACCAAGTTCGATGGTGGCGACAACGGGGAAATGGTCTGAACCACCTGCGCGTTTTATTGAACATTTCGTAGGTCGAAGCTCTTTCGAGGCGAGAACGTAATCAAGCCTTAGGGCTATCGGAATCTGCGGCCCAGTCTCCTCTTGCCCACTTCTCTTTTCCAAAGCCTGCATTCGATTAAGCTGCCACGTCGGAGCGATTGGCATGCCAGGATTAGAAGATGCAAAACAATCGACGTATCCGTTTTCCAAGAGCAATGCCAAGGCCTTGGAGCCCTCAACACTGTTAAAATCACCGAGAATGATGGATGGTGCTTCGGAGTCTATTTCACGCAGCAGCCCATGCACTTCATCAACGTGCTTAGAGTCCTGCTTGCCGATTTCCTTCAATAGCGAAAGAAGGCTCACGTTGCCTGAGAGGCTGATCGGCGAGAGGTGAACGTTCGCGATCTGAATCTGCCGTCCGCCAAACTGCATCCTGCAGATGGCATAGTTGACGTGGATAGATGCCTCAAAGCCATCCAAGCGTCTCTTGCTACAAAAGGCAAACTGGTTCGCTCGGTACCAGTACGGATAGATCGCCAGGAGCGAATCGCGGAGCCGTTTAAAAGGAACAGGATTAAGCTCTTGGAAGCACACGATGTCACAGTCAACGTCGCGGATCATTTCGATAGAGCTGTCAACGTCAGCATTCTCCCAATTGAAGTTGTAGGTTGAAATACTGATTACTTGGCAGAACGCTTCTGAATGCAGAGCCAACAGAGTCATGAAGCAAACGAGCGTTATTGCGATTCTCTTCAACAACTCACGGCGACTGTTCAAAATCCCCCAGCCGCGTAAGTAGCTTACCTTTGCCATTACGTCCGCTTGCGATCCAGATGCATTTGACAGTTCGAACAACGTTACTCCCTCACCGCAAACAGTAGGCCGTCCAACGTCACTCCGTCACGGGCTACCGTTCATCGGAGGCTAGTATTACCACTTCGGGCATTGGAGTAGCTGTTAGTCATATCGGTGCTGCGTAGCCCTCACCGTATATGTATCGAATCTCGGATTGCCTCTAATAATGCCACAGTGTCAGCATTGGCTATCGACGGAGCGGTCAATGCGATCGTGTAACTCCACTTTCCGTATTTAAGAAAGTAAGCTTCAATTTCAACCGAACCATCAGCCGTGTCGGCCTCCGCAACAATATGATGTGCCTGTCGGTCATCAAACGTAGATGGCTCAGAGGATATTTTCCGGCTCATTTTTTCAAGAAACCCTTCTTCCCATTCGGCAGCCTGCTTTGACCATGGTTCACTGGACTCATCTGAAGGGAGTGCCGTCAATGCGAGCCGTTCTGGTGTGTCGGGGCTTCCAATTACGACAAGATATGTGCTAGGCATTCCGTTGATCTCCCCCTCCTGTAAGACGGAAAGGCCTGTCCCGCTGGGCAACTCATAGCTTATCGCTTCTGCTGGTGTTAACGCTGAAGCCCCCGGGGAGACTTGCTGCTCTTCAGGATTCGCGCTCGACGAACATCCAACCGCCGTTACCGCTAGGATTACGAATAATACGAATTTCCATTGCATATCTACACGTTTTCTTTTGCCAATGGGCCGAAACACCTCAGTCGCAGGAGCAGGTTTTCCAAATAGGAAACCGGCTGGCTACCGATAACCTGGTGTATTGCGTGGTTAGTAGCTACCACGACTGGGAACGCGACCATTTTCATCCGGACACTTAGCGGATAGCAGTACGTTCTCGCGATTGCAAAGTTCATGCATGCACCAGATGTCTAGCAAATCCCCAGCGAAGCAGTCGTTTTCTAGATAATCGGTGAATTCGTCGATGCTGTCAAAGATGCGTCGCGAAGGCGAGCTAGCCCCACGATAATACCAGTGCTCAACGATGATCGAGCCACGCTTTTCGAGTACATCCTTAATTAAGTCTAGGTGCTCTACGGCGGTGATGCTCGGTCCATCCAGCGACCAGCCATCATCTTCGCTAAAGTATCGAGTTCGCATCACAGTCCGGTGGGTTATCGCTGGCAAAAGGCATGGTCACCAATCCGCAGCGGAGAGCATTGCTTCAAAACACGCGGGTTTGACGGCATTGCGTACCCCCATTTGCAATCCAGCAACTGACTGGCGTTCAGATTATTTAACGTGCTAGTGTACACGTGAACGTCATCGAGCGGATCGTTCGAAATTACGGTGATTGCGACTGGCCAGATTTTACGCGTCACGTTCTAGAATCATCTGACGTTCGCCACATTCGTCGTAGTAGTAAGCGAGACGATTTGGAATACATCCAATCAATGTACCCCAGCCGCCAAGTCTTGCTTGTTCAATGGCATCGCAGAGATTCATCTCGCGTCCGTCGATGTCATCGTTGGCCGACAGTACATAGCATGTATCGGGTGCGTTGCGGGCGATCAACAAATCTTCGATATTGGCGTTGGATGGTAACACAACAGCAAATCTAACATCGAGGTCACGGCAGTGATTCAACCGATCCAGCATTCGTCCGCGTTTCTTTACGGATCGCAAGCACTCAAGCCACCGGAGACGCCGCTCTGGCTGGATGAACGAACGAATCAACGATTCTTCATGTAAATTCATTTCATTCGATGTAACCAACCGACCGACCCAACTTCCGATTCAACAAAGGGAACTTAGCCCACCACCCAAATCCTCTTGGCCAACAGTACAAGAGCACCCACGGATTCGCCCTGCTACAGCGTTTCCGCTCCACCGCCTTGTTATACACCGATTTCCAAATTTACATTGGAATTTTTGTCGACAATCTCGCGGAAGCGTCGGAGCCTAACTCTTTCAACGAGTTTCCAAACCCGGGTCATTGGCGGCTCCCGTTCACCGCAGCGTTTTTTGCATTTTGTCGCTTCAGCCGCACTAGCAGTATCAATCCCGCAGCGCAAACCCCCAAACTATCAATCAGGACATCTTGAACCGTCCCAAAACGATCGGGAATAAAGGACTGGTGCCACTCATCCGATACCGCGAACGCGATACAAAACAACATGGATCCCATAATTGTCCCGTTTGTCAGCTTACCACGCCACCATTTCAGTGATGCAGCAAGGAGAAGTGTGAGGATAGCAAATTCCGTGAAGTGCCAGCCTTTGACGATCGCAAACCAAGACACGCCCCAAAACAAGGCGAATCTTTCCATCGTCTCTTGTCCCGCGCCGCTAATCTTAGCAACCAACGTGAAAAACTCAGTGGGCCGAATTACTGTGCATGATGTTCCGAAGATCAATGCGAGCCACATGCCGAACAGAACTAAGAATCGCCAGCGATGTTTCCGGTGCTTCGGTGGGCTATCCGTGTCGTCTATTGGAGACTGAGCAATGCTGATGCTCCTTGAGCGGATAACGGGAGGCGCAAAACGGTCGCCGATTTGATTCGTTAGTAAGTTGGGTTACCGCATCTCGTCACGATACGGCAATCCGAGAGTCTCTCGTTCAGCATCAGCATCATTGATCGCGACGCGGTGGTCCAGCCTAAAATAAGACTCCACTTCATCTGTGGTATTACAGAAGTGTACATCTTTTCGGCAGACGTTGCAGAAGCGGACCCGCACGTTTTCGGTCGCTGGCAGATCTACCCATCGCCCTGGGCAATTGATTGTAAATCTGTGATCGCAGTTCGCAATCGTTGAGTAAACCGCTCTATAGTGTAGGTCAACAAACGATGAGAGATCTACGCGATACGCGAGCTCAAAAGTAAGCTCGCGCGCAAGTATGAACCGCAACAGCTCAAGCAAAGGCTGGCCAGCAACGTCTTTGGATTGGTAGTCTGCTGGCACGATAAGATGCAGAGTGCTGCAGTTGATCGCTACGGGTAGAATGCAGTTTTCCCGTGCAATGGACTCCGGCAACAAGTGAATTGCTCGCCCGCAGACTGGCAGTGTCTTGAGTTGTTCAACGTTGAGCATTGCATCTAGCCAAATAACGACCGCGTTAACCGCGTCGCGGCAAGTAACCCCAATACCGCTTCAATACCCTTGTTCTGCAGGGTCGAGAAACCACCGCAACTTGCATGCGATGGGTCGTTGCCGTTGTATCCTAGATTTGACTTGGAACACAGAGGCAGATCACTCTTCGACTTCCAGCTCTGTGGCCAACTTCTCGTGGTAGCGTTCTCGAATGTCACGTTCGATTTCATTTCGCCTAGGGTCTCTCCAAAACGGTGGTTCGTTTTTTGAACGCAGCGTGAAGCCTGCTAGTGGTTCAAGCAGCCAGCTATACGCGATCAAAAACGGCTCGCCGGATGCTAGCGGATTCCAACCATGGTCGAGTGCGAACTCGATGGCAAAGGGAATTATTTCGTAGGTGATCGTTCCGTAAGGATCGATCATTAGTCTTGCACCCGTGCCGGTTGATCGCTGGATCGTAGCTACGCCCCGACCATTGTCTCCACGAGCCCCTTTGACCCAATGGTAGGTACATTCCCTAACCTTGACCGTGCGGCGATTTCGCTTCGGAAGTGTCATCCCAATGCGCCTTGCTCGAAAGACTTGACTCTGGCCAAAATGTGGGGCCTGCGCGCGTTACATTGACGACGTTCGCCCGTCAAAGGTTCTCGCTAGCAAGGCATCGTCTTTGCTATTTCTATCCAGAACGACG
>DNPC01000855.1:0-983 GCA_003501565.1 Planctomycetaceae bacterium
GCTAGGCCTTCGGCACACCTTCCATCTTTGTCAACGCGGGCTGGCATTGGTACAATACCCGTCATTCAGGCATCGCTCGCTTCGTTTAGGTCGGTGTCGTAAAAACCTTCCGTTGTGCGAACCTAGTCGATTGAATCCTCAGCTGCATGACATCGAGACTTACGAAGACCTGCTGCAATTCCTGCGGGCGTTCGTGAACTGCTCAGACACCCCGAATTACGATTTCGTGGGTGCGCTTCACCTGCTGTTTGCCATTACCGAAAACCTCGCGACACATTCGATGGACGCGGACTTTGAGGGACTCGACGACGGCGATTTCGTGCTGACCGATGCTCAGGCTGCTGTCCTTGCGCGTCTCCTCGAATTGAAACCGAAAACGTAGCGTAACGGTTCGCACAACATGGTTTTTACGCTGGGCCTTCGGCACACCTTGGCTCTTTGGCAACGGGCCATAGCCTTGGTACAATTGGCGTAGTTCAGGCATCTTCCGCTTCGTTTAGGGCGGTGTCGTAAAAACCTTCCGTTATGCGTCCCTGGAATGCACGAAGCCATCCTTTGCGACTTTTTCACTGGCGACGCTGACGCGGAAACGCTGGCCAACGATTTGCGCGGTGCAATAATTTCTGACGGCTTGGTAGCCTGCCATCCGATCGTCAACATGGATCGTGAATTCGCCGTGACAGCCTCCCATCTGGCGGCGCTGTGCGATGCCATCCTCAAAAACACTATTTCGCCTGACGACCTGCGTGCCATCGGATTCTGCCTGATCGCATCCGAGGCTTTTGAATGGGATGCCGACACAACTGACGGTGAGCGTGTCGCGGAGGTCTGCAATCACTGGTCGTCACCCGAAGTCCACTTTCCACTAACACTAGAAAACGTGCAAAAATGGAAGCTCTATCTCGAAACCGGTGTCGATGTGTTGCGCTGACGGGACGCATAACATGGTTTTTACGCTGAGGCCTTCGGCACACCTTCCCTGT
>DNPC01000855.1:1046-5895 GCA_003501565.1 Planctomycetaceae bacterium
CACACCTTCGCTCTTTGGCAACGACCGCTGGCCTTGGTACAATTTCCCGTAATTCAGGCATCGTTCGCTTCGTTTAGGGCGGTGTCGTAAAAACCTTCCGTTAGGCGACCGAGGTAAACGTGTGGTCGATCTGTGACAATCTCTTTCTCGGCGAAGAATCAGACGCATTGGACCAATCCGCACTTGAAGGCGCGGGCGTTACACACATCGTTAACTGCGCGCGTGAAATACCTTGCCCATTTGCTTCCGAATACACGTATCTACATTTGCCACTGAGTGATCCAGACGATCAGTTTATTGACCACATTACAGATTCCGCTGAATTCATTTCGCGTGCTGTTTCGGATGGCACGGTACTTGTGCACTGCAGAGGCGGCGTAAGCCGTAGCCCATCCGTCATATTGGCCTACTTGTGTTTCTCCGGTTCAACGCTCAAAGATGCAGCAATCCATCTCGGCAGTGTTCTTCCAACTCGCCCGAACGACATCTTCCTTTATCAGCTCGCAGAGCATTTTGACGTACAACTCGATCCAACTGACGTACGACAACTGTATCGTCTTCTCGCAGCGCAGATCGCCTAACATGGTTTTTACGCTGGGGCCTGCGGCACACCTTCCGCGTTTGGCCACGCGGGCTGGCCTTGGTACAATTTCTAGCAGTTCAAACATCGCTCGCTTCGTTCAGGGCGGTGTCGTAAAAACCTTCCGTTGGCGGACATCGGCGATAATGAATGCACCCAGTATCGGGATCGCTGAACTACTCCTCATTACGGACTGCACTGTCAGTGATGAACATTTCCCGTGGATTCTCAAACTCGCTGGCCGCGGTATCGAACGGGAGCAAGTCACACTCGTTGATTCGGGACGCACCTGCACATGGCCGCTTGAACTCGAGGTGCCAAGCTACACATCCATAGATAGCGTTGGCTCACACGTTTGGCATCTGGCCGGATACCTTTCTCAAAATCGCGAAACCGTGCACGCGATTCAAAATCTCGGGTGCAACCTGCAACTCAATGTCCACGGCGTCGCCCTCAATGCGCCACTCACATTACCTGCCAGCACACTCCAGCAACTTGGGGAACTTTACATTCAGCTTCAGCTGATACCGTAGTTCAGATGTCCGCCAACATGGTTTTTACGCTGAGGCCCTTCGGGCACACCTTCCAACTTTGTCAGCGCGGGCTGGCCTTGGTACAATTCTTCGTATATTCAGACATCGTTCGCTTCGTTCAGGGGCGGTGTCGTAAAAACCTTCCGTTGTACGACCTCATCTAACCCTTCGGTCAATATGGCAACCGACGTTTTCATCTACTCGAAACTTCCGCTTTCATGCGGTCGCGACGTGATCGAGGATGCCGTGGACGATGCGATCTCCGGCATTGGAGAGGTTACCGGTGGTGGCACCGGGGCGACGGGATGGAACATTGACGTCGAGCTGGCTGGCGATGGTGACGCGGCGCCGCATGTTGACAATATTGTCCGGGTTCTTCGCCGACTACCGGTTCCCGACGACACGTACGTGGTCTTTGGCGCGGACCAATCACGCGTTAACGTGTATCCGGGCGATCCGTAGTTCAACGGTCGTACAACATGGTTTTTACGCTAGGCCTGCGGCACACCTTCCACTTTTGGCAACGCGGGCTGGCTTTGGTACAATTTTCGTAGTTCAGGCATCGTTCGCTTCGTTTAGGGCGGTGTCGTAAAACCTTCCGTTGTGTGACCTCAGCAAAACCAAATGAGCGACTTTGGAACAATGGCGTTGGTGCATCGCACTGATAATTCGGACGTTTCCGACTCCGATGAGGTCGCACTAAATACCGCGATCAAACAACTGCATGTTGTCGAGCGAGATCGCATCGGCCCGTACGTTGGTTTTTCATTCCGCATCGGTGGTTCTTACGGCCAAAACGGCGGGCAGGGCTTCTGCGTGAACTTTACGGAATATTGGCTGGGCGACGAAGAGGGCACTGGCGGCTTGGATTCGGAGGTGATTCTCGCCCGCGATGAGCCTCTTGCACAACAATGCTGCGACGAATTGGCCCGAATCTTGGGTGATACATACAGTGTGGACTTAATCTGCGACCACTGGTAACGCCCAGCGTAGAGGTCACACAACATGGTTTTTACGCTAGGGCCTTCGGCACACCTTCCCTGTTTGGCCACGCGGGCTGGCCTTGGTACAATTTCCGTAGTTCAGACATCGTTCGCTTCGTTTAGGGCGGTGTCGTAAAAACCTTCCGTTGTGTGACGCAGATGATTGACTACACCGTTATCGCTCGGACAGAAGAACTTGCGTTCGAGAATTATCAGGTGTTGACACTCGTCGCTGCTCTTGCCGGCGCTGTTAGGCCCAATCTTCGTGCGGTATTCGTAAACTGCTCCGCATCCGACACCGTTGACGTTCACTTTGTTCTTTCCGCCGACACTCTAGATGATCGTGAGGAGATTGCTGACATAATCTTCGAGCTGGAGGCTGGCCAACTCGACCCCCTAAATGTGACCTGCAACTCTTCAGTGCACGTTCACAATGAAGACGTCCAACTGCCATCACATCTCGGACGCCCTGTCTTCATCCGCAATTCGCCTCAATTCACGTGATCCAGCGCGTAGCGTCACACAACATGGTGTTTACGCTAGGCCTTCGGCACACCGCTGTCGTTTGTTCAAGCCTCCTGCTGGTGGTAGAATCTTCCGTAGCTCAGGCATCGTTCGCTTCGTTTAGGGCGGTGTCGTAGAAACCTTCCGTTGTGTGCCACAGATCAATGCAGCTTCAAACCGTTGATGGTGACCTTCTCGACCAAGACGTCGACGTCATCGTGAACGCTTGGAACCGTAACATCATTCCGTGGTGGCTGCTCCTGCCGCAGGGTGTCTCCGGTGCCATCAAAAAACGCGGCGGTTACGCTCCGTTCCGCGAACTGGGCAAACTCGGCCCAATTCCGCTCGGCGGCGCTGTCCTGACCGGCGCTGGCAAACTCCCATTCAAATCCATAATCCATGTCGCTGGCATTAGCATGTGGTGGCGTTCCTCGGAACGGTCAATCCGCGATTCCACACGCAATGCGGTTGCGCTTGCTGCCGAACACAACTTTGAATCCATGGCCTTTCCGCTCATTGGGGCCGGTACTGGCGGTGGTTCCGCTGATGACGTTCTCTCACTGATGCAAGACGAACTCGGTAATTGCGACTTTGGCGGACTCATCCGCATCGTTCGATTCCGGCGGTAGTGGCACACAACATGGTTTTTACGCTAAGCCTTCGGCACACCTTCCGCGTTTGGCCACGCGGGCTTGCCTTGGTACAATTTTCGTAGTTCGGGCATCGCTCGCTTCGTTTAGGGCGGTGTCGTAAAAACTTTCCGTTGTCCCACACAAGTCTCTCATGAAGCCAGCCGTCATCATTGTCGTGGTTCTATGCGTCCTCGCCATCGTTGCGTTTTTGACGCTTCGTGGTCGCTTGAACGACGAATCAACCGCCGGTGGGTTCCGTGATTGGGTGAAGAATCCCGACTACCTACGTTCCGCTGAACAGTACTTCGCCGAGCGAGATGCTCTAACCGTCCCCGATGACATCTCGCAAAGCGAAATTCAGGCGATGGTTGATCGCCTCTTCGTGAAAGAAGACAACGACTTCAATCTCGACAAACTTAAACTTGTTGGCGACAAGGCGACTCCACTACTGGTCGCTTGCCTCAACTCAGATCGAACCTTCAACACCACATTCTCCGAGGGTGGGCACGCATTCGATGCGAAATCACCATTTGAACGCATCTGTGACCTGCTTGAAGAAACTTGCCCGTCTTCGGCGGCCAATCCGCTGGCGCGGTACGTCTCACACCCGGACGATCATTTTCGCAAACACGCGGCTATTGCCCTTGGCAATATCGGAACCGATGAATGCATCAAGCCAATCGTCCAGCTACTTGGCGACGAAGATGACTACGTCCGCTCATACGCGATGATGGGAATTAAACGTGGAATTGACGGCGAGCGTTGCACCAGCAACTTCCTGAATTCTGTTTTTCCAGCTTTGGAACTACTTCTCGATCGTGATGACAGCTCAATCAGCGGTGACGCACCGCAACTCATGCTCGCCATCAATCAAGAGCGGGCAATTCCAGTAATGCTTTCCGACAAATTCTTCACTCACCAAAACGAGGAGCTTCACTACATCGTCCGAGCGTTAAACGAGGCCGACGTGCCGATTCCTCACGGTAAACTCTTGCCGCTTATTGACGTTTTGGAACCGCTAGTGGAAACGTATCCTCACGATTACCAACTTGCGACGGCGTTAATCGCCTACGCCCGGAACCCTGACCAAAACACAGAAGAACTACTCTCGCAACTTCGTGATTGCCCCAAGAAACGCGTGGCGGAGGCTGCGGCGGATGGATTGGCAATGCTCGCGGGTGTCACGGACCCTTCAACATTCGTATTTGAAAAACTTGAATCTCATGGTTGGGATGGCCTGTCGATTGAACAACAACATTACTACGCAGTGCTTGTCTACAATGGTGAGGTCAACAATGGCGGACACTCTCAATACTTTGTCAATTCATCGGGCGACAATCACAAAATCGCTCTGGCTGGCCTGAATGCAATGGGTGCGACCAAGCGTGCGACAATACTATCGCAGGCTTTGGAATTGTTTGGTGTAAATGGGCCGTCGACGGAAAACGACACACGCCATGAACAGATCGCAGCGTTTTCAAAACGCCAAGATTCCAAACTCGATTCCCTTGATTCGCAATACTATGAATGCAATGAAAACATAGACGTATTGCTATCCGCTTATGCGCTCGCCAATAAAAGGCATTTCTCGCGGGGCAGGTGAGGGACAACATGGTT
>DNPC01000854.1 GCA_003501565.1 Planctomycetaceae bacterium
ATCTCGATGCTCTCGGCAACCGACTCAGCCGAGCCGCTCCCTCGGACCGTTTCAAGACGGCCAAGCTGTGAAAAGTACTCAACGACCGGTGCGGTCGCGCTTTGGTATACCTCCAGACGTTCGCTAATTGCGGCGCGGCTGTCATCCGGCCGACGGGAGCGGCGCCCTCGCTCGACCAATCGATCCACTAAATCCGCCTCAGCAACCTGCAGCTCAATCGCCAAATCGAGATCGAGAAGCTCGCCAAGCAGCTGAGCTTGCGGCAGCGTTCTGGGAAACCCATCGAGAATGCAGCCGCGGGAACAGTCTGCACGGCTAATTCGCTCGGCAACCATCGGAATTGCGAAATGGTCTGGTGCGAAGTGCCCACGATCAAGCCTAGACGCGAGCCAGCGCGATAGCGCTGTCTGCTCAGCGATTATCTCACGCAGCATTTCGCCCGTTGATAGATGGGGGAGTCCCATACGGTCAGCCAGAAGACTACTTTGCGTGCCTTTGCCCGCCCCGGGCGGACCAATAAAGACAATAAATGGCATAGCAGATCCGTTACCGACAGGCTGACTCGACTTCAAGGCGCTGGGACAGAGAGTCCTTCAAAGCCTGCGTTAATATGGCTTTGAATCGCCGCAGATACCGCTCTTGGTAGGCATCTTGATAATGCAGCGATGAGAACAACTCATCTGACCATGGCACGCCGCGAAGGAACGCAGTCGACAAGGGCTTGCCAAACGCAAACCCGCGACACTAACAGCTGAAAGACATTCTCGAACGAATTACGACTCGAGAAGCCCTTTGTAGTTCCGCATCAGTAAGTGATTGTCGATCTTTTGGATCAAGTCGAACGCAACGCTAACTGCAATGAGCAGCCCTGTGCCACCGTAAAACGAGGCTACCGCGTACGAGACACCAAGCTGGCTGCTAATCAGACTCGGAACAACGGCGACGAGCGCCAAAAACGCTGCACCAACGTACGTGATCCGGATCATCACCTTCTCGAGATAATCAGCGGTTCGCTTCCCTGGCCGATAGCCCGGAATGAATGTGCCCTGGTCCTTCAGGTTCTCGGACATCTCCTTAGGATTGAACGTAATGGACGTCCAGAAGTAGCAGAAGAAGAATATCAAGGCGGCCAGTGTAAGAACGTACGTCAAATTACTTGAGTCGGTGAATGCATTTGCAATCATTCCCAAGGTTTCGCTCATCCAAGTCCAGAAGTCGCTTGACGGGTCCAACGACCAATTTGCAAGTGCACCGAAGAGAACACCTGGAATCATCAACAAGCTACTCGCGAAGATGATTGGCATCACGCCGGCCTGATTGATACGCAGCGGCAAGTATTGCTTGGTGCCTCCATAGACCCGGCGGCCACGAACGTGTTTCGCACTCTGCGTCTGGATTCGCCGTTGGCCGAGAGTGATGAACACGACACCGAAAACAACCGCCACGAACAGAGCCGCCAGAACGATCAACTTATCCGGGCCGATTTCACCTGATGAACCGCTCAGCTCATTCGTCATATTCTGACGTAGCTCCATTAACGCACGCGGCATCTGCGCTAGGATGCTAGCCATGATCAACAGGCTGATACCGTTACCGATACCGTACTCATCGATCTGTTCGCCGAGCCACATCAAGAACACGGTGCCACAGGTCATGATGGCGATGGCAGTGATCTGCCAACCCCAGTGGAGGGTCGCAGTGTTCTCGTAACAGAATTGTTTCGCGACAGAATTCGGATCGCTCAACACCACGAAATTCAAGAACACGTAGCTTTGAATGACACACAGGACCACGGTGAGGTAACGCGTGTATTCATTGATCTTCTGCATCCCCGTCTGCCCCTCCTTGCGGAGTTGCTCGATGGGTTTCCAAACGCTGCCGAGCAGCTGGAACACAATCGAGGCCGAGATGTAGGGCATAATGCCCAGGCCGAAGATTGTCATTTGCCGCAAATCGGTGGCCGCGAAGACTGAGAACTTCTCGAGAAACTGGTTGAACTGACCAGCATCAGTGCCACCAGTCACCATCGGCAACCGGATTTGATAGCCAACACGGTAGACACCCAGAAGTAAAAGCGTCAGCAAAATCTTGCGACGCAGCTCTGGGATCGTGAAGACAACCCTAATTTTTTCCCACATCGGTCCGTATCCTCAGGGACGGCGAGTAGCCGCAGCAGCAACATCCTGTAAGTCGCCGGCGCTGGCTGTGGGAGCGCCTTCTGCTAGCGGCAGTATTTATGCAGCGTCGTTACTTCTTGGCTTTGGCAGCTACACGTTCGGCAGGGGTTTGCTTCGCTTTAAGCTTCTCAACCTTGCCACCAGCAGCAGCAATTTTCTCTTCGGCCGACTTGCTGAAGCGATGGGCCGCGACGTTTAAAGCTTTGTCGATAGCGCCGTCGCCGAGAATCTTGATTTCGTCAAAACGTTTCTTGACGATCCCGCGTTCCTTGAGTGTCTTAGGCGATACATCGTCACCAGCTTCAAACACGGCGGCCAGGTCGCCGACATTGAGAGCAATCACGGTCGAAGCCCAGCGATTATTGAAGCCTCGCTTGGGAATCCGACGGATCATCGGTAGGTCCTCACCTACCTTGCCTGGGTGGCGTGAAAAACCTCGTCGCGATTTCTGGCCGTCTTGGCCTCGCCCGGACGTCTTGCCTTTGCCTGAACCATTACCGCGACCGATTCGCATCGGACGGCGGCGTTTGTTGATACCTTTGTTTACGTCGTCAATTCTCATTAGAGCGATACTCCCCGCAACAATTCAACGTCTTCACGCTTGCGGAGTTGCTTAAGCGCGTCGAAGGTAGCCTTCACCAACACCGATGGGTTGTTGGAACTAAAGCTCTTCGTGAGGATATCCTTGATTCCGGCTGCCTCGCAGACCGCCCGAACCGCCGGCCCGGCAATAATACCCGTACCAGGGTTGGCAGGCAGCAAAATGACTTTAGCAGCACCGTAAGTGCCAACTACACGGTGCGGAATTGAACCTTCGACGATCGGAACATCAAGAGCGTCGCGGTTTGCTTGCTTCTGTGCCTTTTGGACGCTAGGCGGAACCTCGTTAGCCTTGCCATAGCCGAAGCCGACGCGTCCCTTGCCGTCGCCCACGACGACCAGTGCTGCGAAGCTGAATCTTCGCCCACCTTTGACCACGGCAGCACACCGTTTAATCTTCAAGACTCGTTCGATCGAGCCGTCAGCATTTTGGTCGGTTACATTTGCCACCGCTCAAATCTCCACTATCTATTCGTTCTTGTGTGTTTCTATTACAGCTCGATACCGCTGGATCGAACGGCCTCAGCAAAGGCCGCCACTCGCCCATGATAACGACAGTGTCCCCGATCCAGGCGAACAGACTTCACGCCAGCATCGGAAGCCTTCTTCGCAATAATCTCGCCGATCTGCTTAGCAGCGTCGCAATTGCCGCCTTGAGCAATTCCCTCGCTCTTGGTCGAAGCACTAGCCAGTGTTTTGCCACTGGCGTCGTCGATCAACTGAGCGGAAAAGTGCTTGAGCGTACGATTGACACATAGCCGCGGACGATCTGCATCGCCGCGCACTTTCTTGCGAACTCGGTATGTCCGACGCAGTCGCTGGTTATTGATGATCTTCTTAGGTCTCACGTTACACCTGCAATGTCTGAATGTATCTCTACAAGTCGAATCGGAAAATTAGGTAGCGGACTTACCAGGCTTCAACTTGACTTGCTCATCTTGATAACGAATACCCTTGCCCTTGTAAGGCTCAGGCTTACGCAGAGCTCGCACCTCGGCCGCGAATTGACCGACTTTCTGTTTGTCAGGCCCTTGAACAACAATATGCGTCTGGTCAGGGCAGGTGACCGTCAATCCCTCGGGAATCTGCTTTTTCAGCTCGTTGGCATAACCAACCCGCAGCTGTAGCTCTTTCCCTGCTACGGCAGCCAAGTAGCCAACGCCGACCACCTCAAGCTTCTTCTCGTAGCCTTCTTTGCAGCCAACGATCATGTTGTTGATCAGTGCTCGTGTCAGGCCATGCATCTCTCTCGCGGACCGCTGATCGCTATCTCGATCCACAACTACCTGCGAACCGTCTTCAGTTACCTGAACCTGAACTTGTGGAGAATGCTTGTACTCAAGCTTTCCCTTGGGGCCATCAACCTTGATCAGTCGATCGGCGACTTCGACTTTGACACCATCAATGATGCTGACTGGTTTCTTTCCGATTCGTGACATGTCTGTTCAGTCAATTCTGTTGGTTTGTTTTGCCTTGCTGAAACTCGTGTCTCACCAAGTTGTTCGCCGCCATCGTTTCAGCTACTCGCCGCATTCATGCGACGGGGCCTGTATCGTTGGCGTCACGGCAAAAGTGGAGGGGTTATTCAAATCCAAAAACTAAAAGCAATCGACCAGTCTGCCTAGCAAACCTCGCACAAGACTTCACCACCAATGTTCTGTTGGCGGGCCTCACGATCACTAACAAACCCTTGGCTGGTGCTAATGATTGAAATGCCCAAACCGTTGAGTACCGGCCGAAGGTCACGGCTCTTGCTGAATACACGGCGGCCTGGCTTACTGACGCGCTGAATCGTTTGTATAACGCGTTCGCCGTTGGGGCCGTACTTTAGCTCGATACGCAGTTGCTTGACTGGCTCCGCCTCGATTACTGCATAATCCCAGATGTAGCCCTCACGCTTGAGCACTTCCGCAACGCCTTGTTTGACGCGGCTGGCCGGCATGTCAACATGCTGGCGTTCAACGCGAACTGCATTGCGGATGCGTGTTAGCATGTCGGCGATAGGATCGGTCATCATCGCGGTTTAAATTCCTTATGCTTCCGATTTGCCAAACTCGTTGGCTCTTGAGTCATGTCGTTTGGCGGTTGCGTCGCTTAACGTGCGGACTACGTTTCTAGCCCACTTGTTGTGCCTTGGCACTCAACAACCCATTTGGTTCTTCAAAATCTGCTTCAACACTTGCTGGCGGGCCAGCGAGTCAATGTAATGTGCTTGCAGCGATCGCTGGCAAATCCATGGCCGCCTTAGGCAGCTCGCAGAACCAGCCTGTTCTTTACCAGCTAGCTTTCCGCATGCCTGGGATCTTGCCTTGGTCCGCCAGTTCGCGGAGACATATCCGACAGATGCCGAATTTTCGGTAGACGCCACGTGGCCGTCCACAGAGTTTGCATCGATTCTCACGGCGAACCGAGAACTTCGGAGTGCGATTTGCTTTAGCTATTTTGCTTTTACTTGCCACCGGGACTTTTCCGTGCGGAGGTTTGTTGAAGTGTTAGGTATCGACTAGCTGGCTGCTGCTGTTTTCGGGGCCTTGAACGGCATCCCAAACATCTCTAGCAGTGCAAGTGCGTCTTCATTTGTTTTGGCAGTGGTCACAATCGTGATGCTCATGCCCTGAGGCCGAGTGTACTTATCGGGGTTGAGCTCTGGAAAAACCAGTTGTTCGGTCAGGCTCAAGCTATAGTTTCCGTTTCCATCGAACGCCTTGCGGCTGATCCCACGAAAGTCACGGACTCGGGGTAGCACCAAGCTGACAAGCCGGTCCAGGAACTCGTACATTCGCTGACGCCGGAGCGTGACCTTGCAACCGATCGCCATGCCCTCGCGTAGCTTGAAGCCAGCGATCGACTTGCGAGCCAGTGTTTGCACAGGTTTTTGCCCTGCGATCTCGGTCAGTGCCGAAAACGCAAGTTCCAAGTTCTTCTTGTCTGCAATAGCCGAACCAACGCCCATGTTGATCACGATCTTTTCGATCTTGGGGATCGCCATTGGGTTGGTGATGCCGAGCTTTTCACCAATCGCCGAACGGATTTCGTCTTGATACTTTTCTTGCAACCGTGGGGCCATGGCCTCGGGTTCCTAACTTCTGTTGGTTGTGATGATGCGTGCTGGCTGGAGGGTGAAAACTCGTTTCGAAATTTTCTACGACGCGTAAGTCTTCTTGGCTGGAGCAATTTGTCCCAGCGATGCGCCGCTGCATTTCGCAAAACGTTCTTTGCTACCGTCTTTCAAGTAGCGAACTCCAACACGCGTCCTTTTGTTCGTTTCAGGGCAGATCAACATAACGTTGCTGGCGCTGATCGGCATCTCTTTGCTGAGCCGGCCACCCTGAGGATTCTTGCCACTTCGACGCACGTGCTTGTACGCCTTGTTAACCCCCTCGATGATGACACGATTCTTTTCGCGATCAACCTTCAGTATCTTCCCCCGCGCCCCTTTGTCGACGCCACGGATTACCAGTACTTCGTCTTCTTCGCGAATCAACATGTTTTGGTTTCCTCAATCAGCAGGTGCGTAGTGTGGGAGCCGCCGGCGGTCTTCTGTGACGACCTCACTGGGTTCTCTGACCTCACTGGGTTCGTTAGACGACCTCACTGGCCAAGCTGACAATTTTCATATAGCGTCGTTCACGAAGCTCGCGTGCTACCGCACCGAATATCCGGGTGCCACGTGGATTCGCGTCTTTGTCGATGATTACCACGGCGTTGCTGTCAAACCGGATGTAACTGCCGTCGGGCCGTCGCGTGGGTTGTTTACATCGAACGACCACTGCACGCACGATGGATTTCTTCTTCAGCTCGCTACCGGCTTGCACCGCCTTTACCGAGCAAATGATTACATCGCCAAGTCCGGCATAGCGGCGGCGGCTACCACCTAACACCTTAATGCACATCACTTCTTTGGCACCGCTGTTGTCGGCTACGGCCAAGCGTGTTTCTTGCTGAATCATTCGTCTATCAACTGTCTATGTTGTGGCTGGATCTGTCTATGTGTTGGCTGGGCATCGTGTCACCTGCGTCGGACTGATCCGAACAGTCACACGTCTCGGAGCTGGTTAGCTTTCGGCTTGCTCGCTTTCGCCCGCACCTTCTTCGCCGCCGGACAACTCTTGCAGAGTCT
>DNPC01000805.1 GCA_003501565.1 Planctomycetaceae bacterium
ACCCGCGAACAGCCAGTTCTTACGACCGATCGCAACCGGCTTCATCGCCCGCTCAACGCGGTTGTTGTCGATCGACAACTCTCCGCTATCGAGGTATCGGTTCAAGCCCCCACTGATTGCGTTGATCATCAACCGTTGTCGACAACTGCTCAACGGAAGCTTGAAGCCTCAGGACTAGTTCCTTGAGCGAGTCGGGATCGTCTGGCAGTTCATCCTTGCTCATGCCAGTAGTACGGCATCAAGCAAAGATCTGTTCTGCTCTGGCTGAGAGATTACCGCGGTTTGTTTGGAAGTCGGTAACGCTTTCGATGTTCGACCGATCGCAAGTCGATTCCACCGAGTAGAAGCGTCAACTGCTCGGTGGTGATTTCTGCTCGTGTTGCCCGCTTATCTTTGTCGATCAGATCGGTGGGAAACTGAAAGGTTCCTTTCTCCAGACGCTTGTACCAAATCGCCATTCCGTCGCGGTCCCAGTACAGAATCTTCAGCCGATCGCGATTGCGGTTACGAAATACAAACAGGTGACCACTGGTCGGATCCTGTTCGATGATGTTTGTCGCCATCCCACTAAGCCCATCAAACGATCGTCGCATGTCAGCAGGCGACGTGCACAGGAAAACCATCAGTCCGCTGACCAGTCCGATCATCGTTGACTTCCGATGGCTACCAGGACTTCCAGTACTGGACGCAGCGACTCGGCATGATTGGGAACACGCAGCTTGGCGCCTCCCGGCACGGTTGCCGCGATCTCAACCGAAACAAAAGCCGGCTCATTTGCCGCGTCCCGCAGCTTCCTTCGCCACACATCGTTCGAGTCAACGCTTACGCCTCCAAGCGAACCTTGGCGTAGATCCCATCGGCCCAGATGTAGATGTAGTGTTTTCCAGTCAGGTCTCGCTTGCTCCACTGCTCGTACTCTTCGGACCATTGCTCCTTCAGTCGCACGATCACATTGGCGCTGAGTCCCTTGGCTCGCTCACCGACCATGGCCTGCAACGCTTCGGCGAAGTCACCCGTGGAAATCCCTTTGAGATAAAGCAAGGGAATCAGTTCCTCGATCGCATCGGTTCTTCGCAGGTAAGCTGGCAAGACGCTGGGGGTGAACCGAACGCGATGCTGGGGATCAGGGCTGTTATCACGAACTCTTCCTTGAGAGACTTCGATCGGTCCAGCGCCAGTGAGAATCTCGCGAGGTGGCACGCTTCCGTTCTTAACTACCAGGCGTCGTCCTTGATCGTCGCATCGATCGCGATGCTGCTGGATGAATCCATCGACCTCCGCGTTGATCGCTTCCTGCAGCATCTTCCGGGCGCCTTCTCGAACGAGCTGGTCGAGCGGGCTTCGGTCGTCGAACTGCTGGCGAAAAGCAAGTACTTCGGGATCGAGCTGTTGGTCCACTGGCGTCGAGCGTCGGTCTGTTTTAGTCTTGGTCATGGGGTGTCCTAGTGCCCACGTTGGGCGGCTGAAGTAGTGCATACAACAGCAGGATGCGCCGCTTTTTTCATTCATTCAAGAACACGACTTCTGACTTCTGACAATACCTCATGCATATCTCGTTGAAGATTACGGTCTGAGCCAAATACCTATGGCCAGCTTCCTGCCTACTTTGCTTGGAACTGAAAAGGATGCTGAAAGTGAGTCGAACGGGCTGCTGCTCGTGAGTGATGTTGATTTTGGAGACGCCCCCGACAACCTGGGCAAACAACTTGCGCCGCAAATTCGAGCCGGTGATCTTGATACGGTTTGGCTATCGGTTCCTGGGTTTGTCCATGTAGGCGTAGCGATTAGTCATATTCTCGCTAACAGCACTCAAAACACGTCTAACGCACCTCCGTCGTTCTTATGCCACTAAATCAGCAGTTCTCCGCGAGGCTCCACGGCATCGCTATCTGCAATTGGCGACACATGGTTTCTACATTGAGGCGTCTCAGCAGTCGCCGGTGTTTCCTACTTCATCTGAGCGCATCCAATCTTTCAGCAGTTTAGCGACCGAAGCCGATGTGAGTCTTTGGAACCCCGGATTGCTGTCCGGACTGGTAATGGCTGGTGCAAATCAAGAATCGGTTGCGGATAGCATCTTGCACGCAGCTGAGATTGAAGCCCTTTCGCTTCCTGCGATGGAGTTAGTCGTCCTCTCGACTTGCGAGAGTGCGGTAGGTGCGTCCACCGCCGCAGAAGGCATGTCTGGATTTCAGCGCGCGTTTCATATCGCTGGGGCGAGAACGGTTTTGTCGAGCCTTTGGGAGATAGATGATGCAGCGACAGTGGAACTCATGAAGAAGTTCTATACATATCTGTGGATCAAAAAGATGAGCAGAATCGAAGCTATTCGTAGTACAACCCCGAAGAATTAGAGGCACTAGGGATAAAGGACAGCACACGAGGCGACCCGAGGAAGTTGCAAGCGAAGGACGTGTCCGCGGAAAGCAGACGCACTGCTCCACATTTCTGGGCTGCATTTCAACTATCTGGTGATTGGCGCGAAATCGGATTATCAAAGTGAACAAGCGTGAGCAAACGGAGAGTTGTTGTCGGTGGCTACAAACAAAATGGAAGCCCCGCGAGGTAATCGCGGTTTACTGGCAACTTTGAATACGAAGTTCTGTTCAAGGAATTGCGGACTTCTCTCGAGCTGTGTGATTACCGGGTGCTGCAGAACAGCGATCGGGCGGCACCTGCAACTTTGAACGCTGACCCACCAAACCAAACCCGTTACCCAATCCGTACTCTCATAACGCCCGGATCAAGAATGAGGGCATTCCAAACCCACAATCGGGCCAACACAGACCGACTCAAGGCCATTCGTTCAAAAGTCCGAATCCCATGTCCAAAGCGAAGAATCAGCTACTATCTAATTCAAGAGGATTCTGTGGCAGCCGTAGATTTGCTTAGTTTGACGTGCCGAGTTGGAAATACACTTCAGCGTAAACACTGTGAAGCTGGAGTCAGCGAAGCGAGAGCTTCGAATCTTTGCAACCGGCAGAGACAAGAAGACGACTTCAGAAACCGCCTCGCGCTACAACTAAAACAATAAGTGAACAAACGAACAGAAGGACGTGGCATTTTTTGCCGATCTTCGCCAACCACCGCCAATTGCTTGCATGCCCTAGTGTGACTCGCTTTAATAAGTGCACATCTCAAAAGCAGCATCTCTTTCCTCGTGGGGCATATCGCATGGCAAGGCAATCGTTAGGGCACTTAAGTCTACTGTCGTTGCTAATTTGGTCGGGATCGAACATTGGGCTATATGCGGAAGAGCTAGGTCCGTCCAAGCGCGAAACAGACAGTCGTCTGTTGACTGCCGCGACATTCGTAGCCTTGCTGGCCACTCAAGGGGAGTCTGAGCAAATAGCTCCTGCCATTGACTACGAACCGAGAAAATCACCGCGAGATCCGATTGTGATAACAGAGAC
>DNPC01000178.1 GCA_003501565.1 Planctomycetaceae bacterium
CTATCACTATGGACGCGACTCGGGCAGCCCGCGAGTATCGGATGTGGGTTCAGGCGATCGACGATTCAGCCGCCGAGGCCGCCGATGTTCGTAAGCGCATGGGGCGACTTACAGAGTTGACCGATGCAGTACACCATCATGTCTATTCTTCGCACAGTTTGTTCTGCAAAGTTCTTGCTCAGCAAACGACGGCCGAACAAAAAGTGCAGCTCAAAGAAGGCTACTATGAGTGGATCTGCGAGCACGTCGCTGAACTTGATGATGAGACTAAACTGATATTGACTGGACTACTCGACAGTCATCATCGCACTTGCTGGCTTGGCTTGACCGCAGAACAATATGCTTCCTCGGCACTCAAAGCGATTCCGCAAGAAGAGCTTGCCGCAAATTTTTCCAAACGCCAAGCACACATAATCCGAGTTTTTGCGGAGCGAATCCTCGGCGCACGCTAGCGGTCGTTGCGCCCGATCCGGCAGGCACAGAACCCGTGGATCAGGTAGATGTTCGATCTGCGTTTTGTACGGAGCGAAGGCGGAACACCACCGCGTGCCTAGGCAGCGTTGTCACCATTGTGGCTGAGATCTTGGAGAAGCTCGGGGATTTCGTGTTCGATGGCTTTGTCGAGCTTGTGGAATTTGTGTGTCCACAACGGGGAAAATGGGACCGCGAAAATGCCTTTCGAATTCCGCAGGAAATGTTCAGTCCGCTCGCGTACAGACTCCCACAGCCCTTCCAAGTAACGCGTGTTCTGCTGTTTCATCATCTGACCGGAATACTCCTCACGAAAGTACTTGCCGAGCAGTTCAACGTGATGGTTTAGGCGCATTGCCATGATCGACTTGAATGCAACGCCAATTCCGATCCCAGCTAGCGCAAGGACGATTCCGCCGGTTAGCCAATACGAATTCTCGCGTCCGGTCCACGCCAACCAGACACCCAAGACAAGTAGGACTCCTGCGATCAGGCCGAGACCAAGTTTTTCCTGCATCAGCCGCCAGCCGACTTTCCTCGAAACTGATGCGTGCATCCGAAGCTGGCGGGCAGAGTCGAGCAAGGAGCTCACTAGATTCGTTTTTCGGCGTGTATCGACACCATCGATTTGCTGCAGAAGCTCTTTCGTCGACTGTTCGAAGTCACTCAAATCAAAGTGCCCATTCTGCTTGGCTGCGTTCGGAACAAACGTGCAGTAGATGTGTGGCATGTCCTTGGTTCGAATGATACGCGACAGATTCCAACACAATGAACCATAGGTGCGAGCGAAGTCGCGGACATCGGCAAATTGATCAACTTTGTTGAAGACAATTAGCACCTTGTACATGACATTGTCTAGCGCACGCGTGAATGTCTGGAGACTCTCGCCGGTCGTGCCCGGTTTATCGGGGTCAAAAAAGAACACGATCAAGTCACTCGATTCTGCCAGCAGGCGCACGACGCCTTCAAAGTCATAACCACGCGCATCGTCGGTAGAAGACCCAGCGTGATCGATCATGCCGGGTGAATCGATGATGCAGAGATTCTTAAGCGCCGATTCTGGGCGACGCTTGAGCTTGAGGTGGTCGAGCAGGCCTTTGCCGAATTGTTCCAAGTCGTGATAGGGTAAATTGGGGTCGGCGACTACCGCCCGACCGTCACGATCGCTGACCTGTTCGCCGTAGGTGATTAACGTAAACCCGTCATCGATCGGCGCAACACCTGTATCCTGGATCTTGTTTCCCGCCAAATAGTTCACAAACGTTGATTTGCCGGATGAATGATTGCCTAAGCAAAGTACGGTTGGAGTTCCAATTGCACCACGTTGTTTTCCGAGTGGAAAACCGAACTTGTCCGCCACCGGCCGCAACAAAGACTCGCGCAGAGATCGGATTTTGGCCTCTTGTTGCTCAGTTCGCTTGTCGTGCACGTTCATCAATAGGTTCCTAGCCCTAGCGGCGGAGATTCGGTTGAGCGACTTGGTCTATCGGTAGTTTAGCCCGCTGCAAAGAAACTGGCGCTGCCCTGCAGGTGGGACAGGCTGCCAGTTTTTGGGTCCAACGACAACTACTGGTTCAACGGTACCGCTCTAGCGTATGCGTTTGGGGGCAAGAGCGAGACGGGCGTTCGGTCGACCGTGGGAAAGATCACGCAATCTAACGCTATCGTGCAACGTTTCCGCGCCAGCTCGCGCTGGTCCACCGTATACGTCCGTCTTTGCTACGCTGGCGGCACTGAGGCTACGTCGGCAGCACTGAGAAAGCCTCAGAATACCTCGTCATGTCGCTGCGTCTGGGGGCGGACAGGTGGTGTGATCGGGGTAGCTGCAGCTCCCGCCAGGCCACCCTCCACGGATGTAAACTCCGCCCATACAGGGAGATGGCTACTGATTTCCAGCGCTTGTTCGACGGCCATATTGTGCTTACGCAGGAAATCGTATGCTCCGCTTCGCCCGCTGTACTCACTGGTGGCGTGCATGTCGAAGAAGATGCTGTCAAGCATGCGCATTCCGGTGACTTCCGTTGGGATTTCGCGGATCGCAAATCGCGTATTGATCGCTTCCAGGCTTTGCAATCCCGCAGTGTCGCCACCAATGTCCCCAAGTACGATCCAGTCGTCTTCGCCGCGGCCGTCGCGCTGAATCGCTCTGACTAAGTCACCCAAAATGGCTCGCTCAGGCGCAGCTAGCTGAGCTGCAATCTTGACGTTGATCAAAGAGAATGTGAATGCCTGTGACGTCTCAGGGCCCTTACAACGGAACCACCCAACCAACGGTTCAAAAGTCATCAGGTCATCGGGGTCATCGACGGTGTAAAGACGATACCGGTCTGTTTCAACTCGATCGGTATCAAACACGAATGCAAATTGTTGATAATCACCGGCCCGCCCCACACGAGGGCCAATGATGTAGTCATAGTGTCGGCCGCTCTGATTCAGTCTCTCGACCAGCAATGGCAAGATATCGTCTCGCGTGCTTTGTACCCCTTGAAACGCCACAATGTCGTATTGTCGAGTGATCGTGACGAGTAGCGACATTACGTGCGACTTGTCCAGTTTCGATGGACCTAGTGGATCCACATTGAAGCTAGCGACACGAATACGATCGGTCATGCCGCTTGAGAACGGTACGTGACTTTTCGGGTGCGAAGCTGGAACGCGGGCAGTTTCTCGACCAGTAAAAGGATTTGCTTGAGCATTCGTCGGTGAATCGGTAGAGGCCAGAAACTCTGGTGGCGCAGGAATAGGAGCCGTCGACGGAAGGCGGCGAGCTGGCGGTGTTTGCAAATGAGGTACCTCGCTCAACTTAGATGGCAAGGCTTCGCCACCTAGCAGTGCGAACCGTTCGCTTTCCGAGAGTTTTCCGGGCCAACGTACTTCCGAAGGTGCCCCCCCCGCGGCTTGGATGCTACTTCCTCGCGCACTGGCCGAAACATGCTGCTGAGGACCGAAGCTGGCGGTTTGGCCTGGCCCACTGTGTCCGAACACGTCGACAGCGGCAGATGCGTACGGC
>DNPC01000455.1 GCA_003501565.1 Planctomycetaceae bacterium
CGGCGGTCAAAGCGGCAGCGGAAAACCGCGGCCAAGACATTATCGTGCTCGATCTCACCGGGCAGACCGCTCTGTTTGATTTCTTTGTCATTGCCTCTGGTTCCAGCCGCCGTCAGCTTTCCGCGATGGGAGGCGAGATTGACCGTGTCCTTAAGCACGACATGGGTGAACAGCGAGCAAGCGCGTCTGGTTATGAGGAAAGTCGATGGATCGTTTTGGACTACGGTACCATCGTTGTCCATCTATTCGACGAAGAAACGCGAGATTTCTATGATCTCGAATCGTTATGGGCCGATGGTAAGCAAGTCGACATCTCCGCTATAGTCGCCGCTGCCTCCGCACAAATGACCAAGTTCAACAACGGTTAGAGCGCAGGGAGCGATTCTGCTTCCCAGTGAACAGCCTGCGAGGCAATTCAATGCCGCGGAAGTCGAGGCTACCAGTCCTATCTATTGCGTGTCGAGACACTCCTGCAAATCTACCGTTTTCGCAGACCGTCACTGACTGTAAATATTACCGTTTCACCGACGACGCAGGATAGCTGTTGGTTCTACGGCCATTCACGCGTCATTCAAACGAGACTGTCACATGCATATTCTGGCACTCCTCCGCAATCGATTCGCTACGGCTTTGCAAGGGTGGGTGGATGACTACGAGCAATACCTGTCGCTGATTACATCGGCCCGCGATCCTCAGCATGGCGACTATCAAGCCAACATCGCGATGCCGCTCAAGAACGTCCTTGGCAAGCCGCCGCGTGAGATTGCTCAGCAGATTGTCGACCGCCTGGAGGTTAGCGACATCTGTGCTGAACCCGAAGTCGCGGGACCGGGCTTCATCAACCTTAAACTTAAAGACGAGTTTCTAACGCAACAGCTAACGAAAGTAATCACCGACGAAAGGTTGGGTGTACAAGCGGCAGAGCCAGCGCGGACTTACGTCATCGATTACTCATCCCCAAACGTCGCTAAGCCGATGCATGTTGGGCATATTCGATCGACTGTAATTGGTGATGCGCTGACGAGAATCCTGCGCTTTGTCGGTCATAAGGTGATCAGCGACAATCACCTAGGCGACTGGGGCACGCAATTCGGAATGATTATCTATGGCTACAAAAACTTCGTAGACCCGGCAGCGTTCAGTGCCTCGCCAGTTGAAGAACTCAGCCGAATTTACCGAATCATTCAGTCGGTGATCGGCTACCAGTCAGCCATTGCCAAGCAAGCTGCAGCGGAAGCAGCAATTCAGACAGCCGAAGATGCAGTTGTGTCGGCAGAATCGATGCCGGCGGATGATAAGAAACGCAAGAAACAGATCAAGGCTGCCGGCCGCGGCCTGCGCAACGCACAGGAAAACCTGCAAGGGATCGAAGAGAAGATTGCCGCGGTTCGCTCGGATCCCAAATTGTTGGAAATAGCTGAGCAGCACGCTGACTTGCAGACCCGCTGTCAGCTTGAAACTGTCAAATTGCACGAAGGAGACGAGCAGAACCTAGGACTCTGGAAGCAGTTTCTTGATATTTCCATCGAAGAAATCAACGCAGTCTACCAGCGACTGGGGATTGAATTCGACTTTACGCTCGGCGAGAGTTTCTATCATCCCATGCTTGCAGCTGTGGTAAAGAAACTGCGGCAGGTGGGGCTGGCGGTCGAGAATGACGGTGCGATGTGTGTGTTCTTGGAAGAATTTGACGCACCAATGATCATTCAAAAAAGGGACGGTGCATTCCTATATTCGACGACGGATCTGGCCACAATTGACTACCGATTGCAGGAATTCTCGCCAGATGCGTTGTTGTACGTTGTTGATCATCGTCAAAGCGAGCACTTTGAGAAGCTGTTCGCAGTCGGACGCAAAATGGGGCTTGAAGATATCGAGCTGAAGCATGTTTCCTTTGGTACGGTTTTGGGCAAAGATGGCAAGCCATTCAAGACCCGCAGCGGCGCTGTGATTGGATTGGAGCATCTGCTCGACGAAGCTGTCGAACGGGCATACCAAGTAGTCCTTAAGTCGCAGACATCGCGAACCGACGCACCAGGGATGGATGAGTCGGAGATGCGTCAAGTGGCTGACGTCGTTGGTCACGGAGCGATCAAGTACGCCGATCTCTCGCACAATCGCACCAGCGACTATGAATTCGATCTCAACAAAATGGTTCAGACCGAAGGTAACACATCCGCGTACATCCAATACATGGTCGCCCGCATTAAGAGCATCATCCGCAAGGGAGAGGTCGACACGTCCTTTCGCAATGCCGCGGAACTCTCAATATCGATAGGCCATCCAGCAGAGCGAGCGTTAATCCTGCATTTGCTCCAATTCGAGGACACGCTCGAACACTGCTTGGAAGACTACATGCCGAATATCCTGACCGGCTACCTGTACAGCGTCGCGAAAGCATTTGCTTCGTTCTTTGACCAATGCCCAGTCTTGAAGGCCGACTCGCAAGAGCAGCGCTCAAGTCGCCTTGCAATTTGCTTTGGCACAGCCCGCGTCCTGGAGCAGGGGCTGAACTTACTTGGGATCGACGCTGTCGAGCGCATGTAGGTAGTCCGCGGACTTGTGCACAAACGGTCGCCTCAGGCCGTTATTGTCTCAAGTCTTATTCCGGCTTTGTACTTGGCAAGCCATGTCTTGTACCGGGCAAGAAAGCGAGTAGCACTCGTTGGGGAAGTTGTTGTTGTGCTGGCGATACGCCGCCAGCGGGGAAGCACCTTGCGTCCTGCTTCCTCTAGTGCACTTGCTGGAGATGGCTGATGGGCACGTAGTACTTGCGGTAGCGGTGTCCGTCGTCGTACAACTGCCCGCGGCGGTCGGGTACCAGCACCGTTGCTCGGCGGGTAATACGGTTCACAGTACCGATGCAGGTTGTGCCTTCGTGCCGAAACTGCACAACAGATCCGACGCGGATATTGAACTTCCTCGCAGCCCTTTCCTGCTGTGTGATTAGGTCATGTTTGTGCTCGGTATGGCCAAACAAACGTCCTGCGATCGATTGGAAACGCGATGCGGCACAACAGCTGTCGCCCCACACGACCATCTCCACTAAGTGGATCAGTTCGTGTTCGAGAATTCGCTGCATTGCCTGAAGTCGATTAGTGCACAGTAAACCCGTCACACGGATAGGTCGCTGCAAATCTGAGAAGGTCTGAAAGAGCAGGGGCGCCGAAAGCACAATTTCGTAGCGGATGTGCTGCCTACCAGTGGCACGATCGGTGTGGATCGTCCGGACGGTCTTTCCGCCGGTGCTAGTCATCCGCTTGGACCAACGGAATTGCATTCCGTGATGTTTGGCAATTGCGAGGCAGTGACCGCCAAAGAAGGCACGGTCGTACAGTTCCGCCATTCGCTGGAGGTCCCTCGCAGCAGAAGACGTGAAGTTGGGCGAATCCATGACCAGCGAATTGTCGAGTACATTGCGTGCAATCTTGTAGCACAACTGACGCCGCTGTGATTCAGGGACCGAATGGGTAAGAACTCGATGGCTCAGCAAACGTGCTCGCTTTTTCAGCTGAGCACTGATTTGTCCTGAGCGATTGTTCCCGGTTGTCCGGGGAGTAGTCGTCTTCTTCTTTTTTGTACGTCGCAGCGTACCAGCCATAACTTCTCCAAGTCATTTGGCGGCGTTCGTAGTTCTCCGCACACAGCGGTCTTGCAAGCAGTGCGGACGTTACGAACGAAGTGTGTAGTGCGGGCCAAGCAATCGGTATCGTGATATCAACTGCCAAGTGAAAAGGTTGCCCGCAGGAGCGCTGTCAATACATCCCGGTCGCACCGTCGTTAACCAATCTTGCTCGCCCACAGCCTTGAATGCACATTTGTTGATTAATAACAGTTTGATTCATCCGTGCCGTTGAGCACGTGCTGGACGATTGGGCGACAGTTACTGTCAAAGGAACGGAGGGCACCAACAACGCATTTGATAAGTACTCGTAGCATTCTACGTAAATTTTGGCAAGCTGAGCTACGGCAATGGCAACATTCGCAAAAAACAAATTTGGCAACTGCTGGCCGTCAAAAAATGTTGACTTTGGCGACTTGATTTGCTAGCAGTCCGCTTTGCACGTTAGCATTGGGAACGCTGTTCAAAACAGTCGCACACCATTTTATGACGATGAAAGATGCATGGCGTTTGGGATGCGATGCGCAACACGCTTCGCCTTTACGGAAATTGCCGCTGCAACGCTTTAACGCAGGCATGCGTCAGAGGCAAGTTTCTTTCGGGGAGGGAATGCCCTGCGGGATGTATGTTTCAGCGCCGAGGCCAGAACACTAATTGCTGCTGGATTTGGCAAGAAGATTACCAAACCCCGGGACGGGGCGGGTGCTGATTGGGGGAGGGGCATTGTCGTAGCTGAGTACTCGTGACGAACCGACGAAATACGTGTGAAAATCGGCTACGATCAGATTGTATGCCTTCTCTTTTTGACTGAGTTCTTCGATGTGTTCGATGCGGGTCGTTCCGGTCGCATCATGCAACAGCATGCCTGGCTCAAGGTCGACAGCCATCAACCAACCTTTGCCTGACACGAACCACCGATGTCCGAGTGTCGTTTTGAGTTCACCGGCTTCGGTACTCACTTTAAGAAGTTTTACTGGCGGTCTGACGGTTGTTTGCAGAACGGGTTTTAGGGCAAGTTCCCCTGTTTCAACATCTTGTGCTGGAACCAAGTCGCCGATCTGAATCTCCTCAATTGGCCGCATGCCCCGCGCAGTCGCGATCTGCGTCCCAGCTGAAAGACACGAATGCCTCTCGTACCTGACGTAATACTCGCTTGCCTCAGCGACCGGCTTATCGACCGTTGAGTATACGTAGTCGCGGAGCGGTTTCTTCGTCGCGTACTGGTAATTGTAGTCTTGCCACCAATCCCACCATTGCTGAGGGGTATTGGGTTGTGGTTCCCCGGTGCACCGAGAAAGCAAAGACGAGACTATTGCAGTCTGTTTGGTGGTAAGCAAATTTCGGATTGCAATTTCGGAATCAAGTCGATTTTCGTCATCCTTAGCCAGCCCAGCCGCAGCAACTTCATCCGAGTATTCTTGTTCACCCAACTTTAGATAGAAGCTTAGTGGACTCCGTCTCTCTACGCCGCCCAGAAGAACCGCAACGCTACGTAACGCTCGCGAATGCCGAATGGTGAGTCTATCTTCAGACTGAGGCAGTTGGGTCGTGCGGACAAGTCTTTCCATTCGTAGGCGTTGACGTTCATCCGATGTCTCACGAAACATGGCTCGCTGAATGAGGAGTTCTCCGCGCGAATTCACGGAGGTGATCAATTCTGTCTGGATTGGCGTGACGATCAGTCCCAGAAGCTCTGGTACGTAGAATTCGAATGGGTAGCTTGCAATTGACTTGACGGCTAGATCTCCCCGTGCGTCCGTTGGGAACGTCAGGGCGATACGAACCAAGGCGAGGCATGAATTCTGATCTCGGTGTTTTGCGATAGCTTTGACAAATGGCACAGCATGGGATTCGGGCAACTGCAAGGCCGCCATGCTGAGGGAAGAAACCGCTGCCGGATCGTCGATCTTCTCAAGGTTTGCCAAACCACGCTTTTGATTGCTGATGTTTTCCGCAGTTAGCTCGGCAACGACCTTGCGGACTTTGGGCATCCAGCGTTGCCAGTCACGCTCTAATTTCTTGGCATTGCGGTCCGCCTGCTCGATCTCATCAGGGGTGAACCAGGTTCCGCGAACAAGCTCATGCCCTAATGCGAGGCGAGCTTCAGGGTCCTTGGGCGAATCTGCTAATACAGCAGACCAGTGAGCCCGTGCCTGCTTAGGCAACTTGTTGCTTTCACAATACTTAGCAAGCTTGCGGTGCGCCAGCAAATTCAAAGGGGCTTTGCGACGCAACGCAAGGTAGCCACTTGTTTCTTCGCTGGATGCGGCTTCGGAAATACGTGAGATTGGAATCCAGTCCCCACCGATCTGGATTTCGCCAGCATGCCACTTTACAGCCTCTGGCGCCGAGTCCGAGAGTGACCGATTCAGCGAGGCGCGGCGATCAACGTATTCTCCCCGTGATTCCTTTGCCAGCAATTTATCAAGCTGTTTAGGGACATCTGCTGCGACGGCGAAAGCGGTCCCGCAATCGGTCGGAGCAAGAATCGTGAGAAAGCAAGACAGCGGTAAGGCTGCCGCAAGCCTGGAGAATTGAAAAGAGTTGATCACGTCTACGGTCTCCTAATGAAAAGCGTATCATTAAGTGTCCCCACCGCACGCGTCCGGCCAGTGTATGGCGCTGCGGCGCAGTGTACCATTTGTCGTGAACGTATCAAGTCTTTTCTGTCCTCGCCAGCTTGAACAACAGAGCACCTAGTGGTAGTGAATCTAGCGTCAATGAAAAATTGCATGAGCCTGCTCCTGGGCGTTGTCGCTACAGTCGCGCTGTCGTCGGGACGCTTGCGTGCCCAACGAACAACTCCGCTGCGCGTTCATGATCCAATGCGAGTTGTGGGCCTTACTCCGACAGCTAGGAAGTTTAGCTTGCTGAGTGAGAGCTACCGGGCGAACGCGAAACGCCGCGCGGAATACACTGAGGAGCGTCGAAAGATTATCGATTCGTCGAATGGTTCCTCCGAGGATTTTGAACGTGTTGCGACTCATGCGTTTATCAGGAAGCTTGAGCTGGTACAAAGACAGCTGGATGCTGCCCTGGCCGCAGAGGTCATGCAATCTGAACTGCCGATTGGGTTCCGTCAGCAGGGACATTTCGAACTCACACTCGCATTTGTCGATGGAGCCATGTTGCGCAGGCAGCTAGCCCAGCTCGATGCGGCGTCACGGTTAGTTGTGGAGCGTCGGCAGAAGTTGATGCTGCAGCAGTACGATTTGTACGAGCGTTTCGTACAGCTCCAGCGAGAGGAATTGGAGCTACTTCATAAGTATTTCGATCAATCCGATGTATCTAGCGTAGCGACTGCTGATGAGCTGCGTGATGCTCTGCAGATACTGGAGCAGTCTCCGCAAGACAATTTCGGTGCGCAGCTGAGTAAAGCGATCACATTGATGCGGCTCGGCCGAACAGAAGCCGCCACGAAGGTGCTGGGTGAAGTGAAGGGTGAGGTGCAGGGGCATCACAAGCTTGCTCGGCCGCTTGCGATGGCGCTACAGGCGGAAATCCTGGCTAGATCCGGCAAGAGCGTGGAGGCACGCAAGATGCTAGCCACCGCAGCGAAAATCGTTCCCTTAGAGCCGCGGGTTGCGTGGCTGGAAGCGCGCGTGTGGGCAATTCTTGGAGAAGAAAGGCAAGCCCTCAGGAGTTGGCAGAAGTTACAAAAATCGCGGCAATTCGGCGTGGTGACGAATCGCGGAATCGCTCTGACCTGCTGCTTGCGAAACAAAATCTCGCGTGGCGAAGCTACGAAAGCCGCCGAACGAGCAAAACTGGCAAGTTCACTTGCCGGCGGTGAAGATTGGTGTTCTGAGATCGCGTTAGCACTCGCAACGGCACATCTGGGTGACTTGTCGGAAGCGATCAAAATCGCGGAGGCGGCTGCACAGCTTACCAATGGTGACAAGCAACAGATTTGTTTGAGTATCGCCGAACAACTGTCCAGCGGCACCATCCCTGCCTGGGATTTCTAACTCTGCACCGTTGCTTCATTTTGACCCGCCTGTAGCGTAGACGCTCCGGAGCAATTTCCACTGAAGTGTAGCTGGCCCAGAGTCCGTTCCCGGGTTATCTGCATTTGCTACCCCAAAAACTAGGCGGAATCTGCTTGACGCCAATCCGTACCGACTGTACTATGCAGCGTAGTACAGCAGTGCGGTCGAAAACGGTCAGCCGATGCAGATCAAAATCACTCCAGGTAGCACCCTCTCGATCTATCAGCAAATTGCTGCTCAGATCCGTCAGGCAGTAGCTGCTGAGCAAATTGAGTTGGGAGCGGCAATGCCAAGCGTGCGGCAGCTGGCTAAAGATCTGGTTGTCAATCCCAACACGGTTGCCAAGGCGTACGGTGAACTGGTGCGAGATGGGGTGCTCCAGTCACAGCAGGGCCGCGGGTATTTCGTAGCCCGCCGCAAGAGCATTTTTACTCGGCGCGAGCGTCTGCGCAGATTGGATGCAGCGCTGGATACTGCAATCGGCGAAGCAGTGACGCTTGACTTCTCAGCCGACGAACTGTCCGAACGACTTCAGTATCGACTTGGGCAGTTGCTACCCAAGCAAGCTAAATAGGACAAGCCGGAGTACATGACAATGAACACCGAACTTGCGATATCGACGAAGAAATTGGCTCGGTACTTTGGATCAAAGCCGGTTGTTCGAGACATCGATTTCGACGTTCCGACCGGCAGCGTTACGGCTTTGCTGGGCCTCAACGGAGCGGGAAAGTCAACCACGATTCGGATGTTGATGGGGCTACTTGAGCCGACCCGTGGTACGGTCACCGTCCTTGGAAAGGACTCGATGCACCTCGGCCCGGAGGATCGAGCGCGGATCGGCTATACGATCGAAGGCCACTACATCTGTCCGTGGATGCGGGTCCGAGACGCCCAACGCTACCAGCGTGACACGTTTCCGCAGTGGGACGAAGTCTACTTTAACGAAACGCTGCGGCGATTCTCAATCGATCCCTCCCAGCGAATTCGTCAGCTCAGTCGAGGACAACGGGCTGGCGTTTCGGTAGCACTCACATTGGCCGCTCAACCTGAGTTGCTCGTCCTTGATGATCCCGCTTTGGGGCTCGATCCAGTGAGCCGACGTTGTCTGAACGAGACGCTGCTCGATTTCTGCGA
>DNPC01000680.1 GCA_003501565.1 Planctomycetaceae bacterium
ACCGACCGAATTCTCTTCGAGGTTGAAGGCCAGGCCGATCACGCCACTTGGGAATTGCACCATCTCGCCCGCCATTACGCCCGAAAGGCCGTAGACACGAGCGATACCGTCGCCGACTTCCAGAACGGTGCCGACTTCCCGGACATCCATCTGGCTCTCGAACGTTTCAATTTCTTTCTGAATCACCGAGGCGATTTCGTCCGAGTTGAACTTCATAGCCTACCTCTAACAAGTAGTTGGATCTGATTTGTATGTTTGGTATGAACTGCGTGCCAGCGACGACTAAGAGCTGGTAAGGGTGTCGAATTTATCTCGAACTGCTTCATGCACACGCGAGGCGACTTGTTGCCCGATGGCAGCAAGTTTTCCTTGAACGCTGCCGTCGACAACCTTGTCCCCAATGCGGATAACAATTCCACCCATCAGGGTTGGATCGACTTGTTCGATCAGGACTGGCTCCTTGCCTTGAGTCTGTCGAAGCTTTTCCGTAATTTCACTCCGTTGACCATCGCTGAGCGGCAGTGCGGAAGTGACAATTACCTGGAGTTTTCCAGTTTGTTCTTGTCGAAGCTGAGTTGCGACGACTTGGATCGAACGGAGCGAACCAAGACGGCCACGGCGGCAGAGCACCTTTAGGAAGTTGAGTAGCGTTGGGTGGATTCGCCCGGAAAAGATGCTGCTAAGCATCTGTTCTTTGTGCTCAACCGATATGCGAGGAGACGCAAACGCCGATTCCAAGTTCGGATGAGCGTCCAAGCACTCTTTGACGATCGATTCCAGCTCCCAAACGATGTGGTCAACATCGTCTCCGGCGGCACCCAGCAGGGCTTTTCCGTACAGCGCACCGACCTGCTGGTCATCGCTGTCGAGTGCGGTTTGGTGTTGAACTTCTTCCGACATGCTTTGCTCGCAAGGATCGCGACTAGTTTTCGCTAGGCAGTTTGGACAGCATTTCCTGGATCAAACCGTTGTGATCGTCGGCATTGACCTCGCGACCAACCACCCGGCCCGCTACGCTCATCGCAATAGCAGTCGATTGACCGGCCAATTCGCTAAGGGCAACTTTCTTGGCCGATTCAATCTCGCTCTCAGCTCGTTCCTGAAGCCTGGCGGCATCCTCTTGAGCGGCGGCAACGATCTTCTGGCCGGCTGCCTCAGCGTCTTTGCGAGCGGTCGCTACGATCTCCTGAGCTTCTTCGCTGGCCGATGCAAGCTTTTGCTCGTACTCCGCTAGTTTCGCTTTCGCCGCTGCTGCATCCTCTTCAGCTTGCTGAATGTTGCCCGCGATACGTTTCTCGCGCTTCTCTAAACCTTCTATGATCGGCTTCCAGGCGAACGCCATCAAACCCATCAAGAGGATCAAGAATACAACTGCATTGAACAGAGCCAAGTCAGTCCGCCAGCCCATTAAGTTCAGGCCATCGTCGGACAAGTTGGCATGCGTTGGATCGTTGTCATGCGAGCCGTGGCCTTCACCGTGCTCATCACCATGGCCTTCGCCGGAGTGGTCTTCATCGCCATGCTCACCATCGGAGTGCCCGTCGTCTTCGGCATCTTCTTCACCGACATCAGCATCCGAGGTCACTTCCGCAGTGTCGCCATCGCCGGCGCTTTCATCTTGCGCGAAACTGGCGGCTGGCAAAACCAGCATGGCGGACAATGCAAATAATGCAAAGCAAAGTTGTTTAAACATGACAATTCCCAATAGCTCTAGTATCAGCGCTGGGTGAACGCAAGTGTTAGTTCAAGCGAATGAGCTGCAACTTACTGGTTACAGACGATTACGGCGAAGAACGCAACACCTTCGATCAGAGCGGCAGCAATAATCATGAGGGTTTGGATCGTACCGGAAGCTTCTGGCTGACGAGCAACGGACTCAACCGCACCCTTGGCCAGCATGCCGATGCCCAGACCAGCCCCGATAACCGCCAAACCAGCACCGATTTGAGCAGGCATTGAGAACGCATCTTGCGCCATTGCAGGTGTCGCCATGGCGAACATCATACCCAGGGTCCAGATGGCAATACGAACAGCTTTGGCAGCTTTAATCACGGAAGAGTCTCCTTCAAGACAGATTGTGGTGGCCTGAAACCCAGACCAACTAGTTGAAACAAAGTGTATGGTTAGTGGTGATGCGTGGCAGCACCAACAAACAGCGAAGCAAGTAACGTAAACACGTAGGCTTGTAGGAAGGCTACGAACAGCTCCATGAAGCTGAGTAGGGTGGTTCCAAGTATGACGAGGACAGACAAGCCGCCCCAGGCCGGTGCACTCAACGAATATGCGTGGACGCCAAATGCAAGTCCCATAACGCCAAGCAGCACGAGGTGTCCGGCAGCCATGTTGGCCAACAAACGAACCGCCAAGATAAAGTGCTTAATGAACAGTGAGGCGAACTCAATCACCCAAACCATCGGTACAACGATGACTGCCATGTACAAGGGCAAACCGAGTTCAGGACAAAGGTTCTTCAGGTAGCCAGCGACACCGAATTTCTTCACACCGCAGAACGTCCCTACGGCAAAAACGATAATTGCCAAAACGGCGGTCACGGCCAACGCTGCTGTCGGCGAACCGACCCAGGGGATCATCCCCATCAGGTTGCAGCCAACGATGAACATAAAGATCGTCCAGAAGAGCGGCAGAAACTTCGGCGAATCGTGAGGTTCGATGCCTTGTTCGACGACTTCCGTTTTCAAGAAGGTTAGGAAGCTCTCCAGCAGATTCCAAATCTTACCCTTGGGAGCTCCGCCGTCCTTGATCTTGCCGGCCAGCCAGGTGAATACCAGGAAGATGATGATAGCCACCACCACCTCGATAATCATGTAGCGACTGATGCCTAGCCCGGATTCTGTTTCGTAAGCGTTACGCAGCGTCGCGAAGGGCTGAGGGATAAACACTTTGCCGGATAGGTGTTCGTTGTACTCGGCAACCTTCTCCTCAGACCACTGTCCGCGATCGGACTCGAGATAGGTGTCGAGAGTCTCGCGTTTGTTGAGTTCTTTTGTGACGGTTTGCCACGACGACCGCATTTCGTCGTCGTTGAGCATCGTGTGCATCCACGAAAGCTGTGGGTCAGGGTTTTCTGCTAGATATGTCTGAGCTGGATCCGATGTTTCTTTGCCGTCAGCCCACTTGGCCGCCGTGCTTCGAAGTTCTTCTACCGCGTCATGTACGTATTGATCAAAAGGCCGGCCGTGGTGCAACTCTTCAGCATGCTGCCACTCTTTCCAAGCCGCTTTGGCGCTGTCGAGTGCCTTTTGGTCACCGACGATTTCGCGGGCCGCAGCAACCAACTTGTCCGCTTCCCACTCTTGGTAGTCGCTGTCGTTTCTGACCGTCCAGCCACCGAGCGCGTTGACCATCGCGGTAGGCGACTCATGATCGGCTCGCCAGAACGTCTTTGGGACGTCGAAGTAATAGCTGTCCTTGATGTGCAATATCGGATTTGCGGACATGCTCGGCTGACTCTTCAGTAGTTGCGGCCAGGGGACAGGAGGTCGGCAATAGGAAGGAAGGACGGTGGCCGAATCGAATTCTGCACATCGACTTGAGATGAGATTCTCACGTCGCGTCCTGGACCTGCCGGATTAGGAGCAATGATTCTAATGGCAGCGCGATGAAATAACAGGCCAACAAGGCTACCGCAAAGCATTTTCTTTCGTCGCCGTCGAGCGTCACGAGCAACGCAATGGCTGGCAACAGTCCGCCGCATCGCCAGAGTGTTACGAACAAAGCAGACGTGGATCCGTTGGAAAACCTGCGGCATAAGAACAACGGCGGCACCGAAGCCATCGTCGTCAGACCGATCGCTGCTAGAACGCCGCTGAGCCATATCTCTGGAGCGTGGCTAAATGTCGCAACCGCCGTCGCAATCCCCGTCGTGGCGATTGCTGCCGAAAGCAAGAGCGCTTGAAGCATTGGGTGGCTGGGCAGAAAACGTGCGAACATTGGATGTGGCGGCAGGGAGCAAGGGCTGTGCGAATCGTTGTGAGAATCGTGCTGAGTAGTGGTAGCCAAGATACCTGGAATAGCTTCTGCCTGGCATTCTGCCATGAGTTTAGTCGGGCTTTAAGGCGCGTTGCTGGGGCCGTCCTCTTCAGTGTCCTCACTTTCCCCGTTGAACTCTTCGTCAGTCAAAGCGCGGCCGCGCGCTTGAGGAATCAGTTTATTGGAGAGCGCGACGAACGCGATTGTCGTAAGCCCCATCCCAAGCACCATGCCAATCGCCGTAAAGTACTTGGTTCCCAAAGCTTGGTCGATCAGTAGCCCAAGATAGCCAGGGAGAACCATCAGAACTACCACGGCGATTGTTCGGGAAAGCCACTGGATTGCGACTGCAGATTGGGTTGCCATGTTGCCAAGCGACTTGAGTCGAGAGTTTAAGTTCTGGTCGCGTAGTTGCGCACGAAAGCTCGAATAGTCTAGCTGAACTCAGAGTCAGTAGTGCCCCGATCTGAGGTCTCGCTCGGAAGTCCCGCTCGGAATCCTACTGTTACAGGCCCTGCTATTAGAGTCCTGTCCTAATCTGGGGTCCGGCCGAACAAAAGCGGCAACTGCGATTCGTAAATGGCGAGTTGAGCGATCGCATACTTTCGGATTCATTCAGATTTGTGCTTTGTCCAATGAGCCGAAAAGTTCTAGCGCCAGCGTTTTGGGGGCAAGCGAACACCGACTCGCCCAAACGGCGAAACTTAACGCGAATGGCGCGAAATCAGTCCTTTAGCGGGGATCGCTTGCCACCTGGCCACGGTAAAAGCGGTGGAGCCCGCATTTTGTTAAGGGGGCGAGTTCTTTGTTATTTGGCCAGAGAGGCCGGTAAGGGGGCACGAGTTTAAATTGTTGCTGGCAGCCTCAACTGTGCAAATGTGCACAAGCTAGTAATTTCTCGGCCAATTGGTCATACTGTAAAGGCGTATTCGACGACTTTGCGGCCTTTCTGCGGGTAACTCCGCACCTTGGCTTGCCAACCTTTGCATTTCTGATTTCGTAATCCATGAGGTGTGACGTGAATACGTTCCAACCAACGGGTTGTTCGCAGCGGTAAATCCAACTTAGCTCCGTGGCAGATAACCCTAACGCCCCCTCGATCGCGCACTGCCCGCGCTACATTTGTGCCATGTGGAGTCCGCCGTGACGACTGCTTCCCAACTCAAGACACAGACGAAAGCCGAATTGCTCGTCCTTGCGAAGGAACTAGGCATCGGTTCAGCGTCCAGTATGCGTAAGGATGACTTGGTATCCGCCTTAGTTAAGGCCAGTAAGAAGACAACTCGCAAGTCATCCGGGGCAGGTCGGACCGGTGCCAAAGCCAGTCCCTCAGGCAAGAATTCGAAAGTAAAGCCAACAAGCTCAGTCAAGCCAAGTAGTCGTTCGGCAACAGCGAAAGCCAGCTCGAAGACTACCGGGGCGAGTTCCAAAAGCCGCCCTACCCGGCGAACGTCCAAGGCCAGCGGAGCAAAAGCAACGGGCAGCTCAAACGCAAAGACTTCGCCTAATTCGAAGTCATCGCCGAAAGCGACCAGCAGTCGCGTGACAGCCAAGAGCAATGCTAAATCGACCTCGAAGTCTCCGGCGGCTGCAAAGGGATCCGCGAAGTCCTCTGGCAAAAAAGTCAGCACCACTTCTGCAAAACCAAAACGCGCCGTCAGTAGCAAGTCGAAGTCGCCCAAGAGCCAGCCGAAAACCAACCCACGCGTTCTGAAGAAAATTCGCGAGGTTCAGCTTCAAAAAGAAGCCAACCAAGACATTTCGTTTCGCCCAACTCTCGTCAGGCCGCCCGGAGCCGCCGAGCCGATTTGGGAAAAAGAGCCTCAGAAGGACCGAGTTGCCCTATTTGTTCGTGACGCTTTCTGGATGCACGCGGCGTGGGATATCACTCGTAGTGCTGTAGAACGGGCAAAGGCGTCTTTGGCAGAACAGT
This sequence comes from Planctomycetaceae bacterium, assembly GCA_003501565.1. Taxonomy (GTDB): domain Bacteria; phylum Planctomycetota; class Planctomycetia; order Pirellulales; family Pirellulaceae; genus Aureliella. The sequence continues at coordinate 5,924 of DNPC01000680.1, forward strand.
GGCATGTTGCCAAACCAGTGCTCCGCGTACTGCGGCTCGAGGAAAGCGGCGAAACAAGTGCGTCCGAGACCGTTGAGCGTGACATCGAGATTCACGGGGGACTTCGCAACTGGTACATCGACTGGACGGGCGAAGCGGCTCGATTCCGAGTCATGGTTGGGTATTTGACACCAGGTGGGAAATTCCATTCGATCGCTGTCAGCAATATTGTCAAAACGCCGCAAGCGGGATCGTCTGATGCCGTCGATGAACATTGGGCTGATTCGAGCTCGGATAGTGAACGGATCTTCGCGCTCTCGGGTGGCTATGACGATCGCCAGGTAACGGGCGAAATGCGAGAAATGCTCGAAGCACGCGTGAACCATGAAATGGGCGCTCCACCGCTTGCTAAGCTCGGCGCCGGTGCAGGAGCAGAGGCCCCATACCGCAAACGCGGTGCATTCCACTTCGAAATGGATATCGAACTAGTCGTGTACGGTTCTACAATGCCGGACACATATTTGACGCTCAGCGGTGAACCTGTCGCCTTACGTCCAGATGGCACGTTCGTCATGCGTCTGCCATTTCCTGATAAGCGTCAAGTGTTGCCAGCGGTCGCGCTGTCACGTGACGGTAGTCAACAGAGGACGATCGTTGTCGCGGTTGAACGCAACACGAAAATCATGGAGCCGCTTGAATCCGAGCGCGATACGGGCGAGTAACTCAGGTGCACTCCGAAGCTGACGGCGAACTCAAGTCGCCCCCGAAAGATGGATCGCGACGGGGGAGAGACCAAGCCGATGCATCTGAGCTCGCGCGGCGATTGGTTGGGTGGTTCGAATCGCCAACCTCTTATGTCGTTGCACTCAGTGGCGGAGTTGACAGCGCTGTCGTGGCGATGGCGGCCAAGCAATCTACTGCTAGCGTTCAGCTGGTGACGGCGCGCAGTCCGGCGGTGTCGGCTATCGAGCTTGATGACGTTGAGCGTTTGATCAAGCAACTCGAGCTTCCTCACCAATACCTTGCGACCAGTGAACTTTCGCTTCCTGGCTACGTTGCAAACGGCCCCGACCGGTGCTTTCATTGCAAAAGCGAGTTGTTCTCACGGGTCAGAGCTGAGTTTCCCAAGCATGTGATATTAACGGGAACGAACGCAGATGACTTGCAGGACTTCCGGCCTGGTCTTCGCGCGGCGAAGGAGCATCGTGTGCGCAGCCCGCTCGCGGAGCTCGCTATTGAAAAACGGAAGGTTCGACAGCTGGCAAAGCTGTGGGGGCTGCCGGTGTCGACCAAGCCCGCGAGTCCTTGCCTTTCGTCTCGGATCGCGCACGGCGTGGAGGTGACCGGTGAGCGGCTGGC